>CAXTSK010000204.1:0-8469 GCA_964246655.1 uncultured Pyrinomonadaceae bacterium | reverse complement strand
GCCCGAGGTTGACCTCAAGGCGCTCGACGGCAAGCCCGTCAAGGTCTCCGACCTGCGCGGCCAGGTCGTGCTCCTCAACTTCTGGGCGACGTGGTGCGTGCCCTGCCGCTCCGAGATACCGAGCCTCAATGCGATGAACCACGACCTCTCAAGCCGCGGCTTCAAAGTCCTCGGCGTCACGACGTACGACTCGGCCGACCTCGTCCGCGACTACCAGAAGGACGTGAAGCAGGACTACACCGTCGCCCTCGGCGACGACGCCGTCGCCAACAAGTACGCCGTCGGCACGCTCCCCACGACCTTCATCATCGACCGCCAGGGCCGCATCCGCCACAAGATCATCGGCGAACGCTCCCGCGCCCAATTCGAAGCGCTCATCACGCCGCTGCTCGACGAGCCGCCGACGACCGCCGCGCTCAAGAGTGAATAAGTCCTGCACGAACGAGAGAAAGAACCATGTTCAAGAAACACAGCCGCACAGCCGCCGCCGTCATCGCAGCCTTCGCCGCGCTCGCGTCCGCGCAGGGCGCGCGCGCGCAGGGCACAACGCAGGGCAGTCCCGCGCCGGTCTTTAAGCAGCAGCCGCAGCAGCAGTCGCAGCCCGTGCCTACGGTGACGCCGGCCGCGCCGCAGCCGCAGGGCGGGACGCAGTTGGTGCGTGACGCGGGGCACGAGTGGGCGCCGCTGCTTGAGCAGAAGATCGATTACAAGGACTGGACGTTCAAGAGCCTGAAGGACGGCACGCCCGTTAGCTTGCGCGAGCTGGCGAAGGGCAAGAAGCTCTTGATGGTCGTCTACTTCGCGCCGTGGTGCGGGAACTGGAAGGCCGAGGCGCCGACCGTCTGGCGGCTCTACGAGAAGTACAAGGCGCAGGGGTTGGAGGTCGTCGGCGTCAGCGAGTACGGCTCGGCCGAGGACTCGCGGAAGTACTTCGAATCGCAGGGCGGCATGCCCTTCCCCGTCGTCGTCGAGTCCGAGGCGGGCGACGCGAAGGAGAAGACGACGCACTACGCCTACCGCAAGTCCGTCGGCGACCCGCGCAACTGGGGCTCGCCCTTCAACGTCTTCTTAGAGCCGGCGAAGCTCAACGCCTCGGGCGAGCTTTTGACGGAGAAGGCTTGGGTCGTCGGCGGCGAGTTGATCGAGAAGGACGTGGAGCGCTTCGTCCGCGAGCGGCTCGGCCTCAACGAGCAGGGCGCGACCGAGCCGTGCAAGGACGAGCCGCAGAAGGCCGAGGCCAAGAAGCAGTAAAGGGCGCGCCGCGCAAAGTTCACCCGACAGTTGTCCGCAGCAATCCGCGGAAGCCCTTCCCGCATCAAAGACCCTCCCCGACAACCCACCCGTGTCTTCTAAGCCTGTATCTTGGGGATGCGGCGCGGCCTGAGAATTGCCCGAGTCCTTGCCTCTACGCGTGCGGGGCCGGTTTTCGCGCCCCCGTGCGCGTTTTCACCAGACGAAGGAGATGGTGAAGGCGTTCCTCAACTCCATCGAGTACCGCAAGCGCTTCGGCACGAACTGAGTGCCCCTGAGACGTTTTAAGGAGAACTTATGCCCCGCATCACCTCGACCCTGACGCTCGCCCTCGCGGCCTGTGCCCTCTTCGCGCTCCTTTCGCTCGAAGCACTTCAGCCGCGCGCCCGCGCCGCCGCGACCTTCGTCGTGACGAACACGAACGACTCCGGCGCCGGCTCGCTGCGCCAGGCGGTCAACGACGCCAACGCCAACCCCGGCCTCGACCAGATCAGCTTCCAGATCGGGACGGGGCCGCAGACGATCAAGCTGCTGTCGGGGCTGCCCGCCCTGTCCGACCCGGTCGTCATCGACGGCGCGACGCAGCCCGGCTACGCGGGCGCGCCTATCATCGAGCTTGACGGCATGTCCGCACAGGCCAGCGGCCTCAGCCTCGTCGGCGGCGACAGCACGGTGCGCGGCCTCGTCATCCACAGCTTCGGCGGCTACGGCATCTTCACGAACGTGAAGGGCGGGAACGTCGTCGAGGGCTGCTACATCGGCACCGACATGACCGGCACGCTCGACCGCGGCAACGGCTTCGACGGCATCTACCTCCCCATCTCGAACAACCGTATCGGCGGCACGACCCCGGCCCAGCGCAACGTCATCGCGGGCAACAACGGCTACGGCATCAACGTCAGCCGCTTCTGCTGCACGGGCGACGAGTCGCCCATCACGAACAACGTCATCCAGGGCAACTACGTCGGCCTCAGCGCCGCGGGCGACGCCGCCATCCCGAACAACCAGGGCGGCGTCCGCTTCAGCAGCGTCAACTCGGGCGTGCCCGTCCGCGACAACCTCGTCGGCGGCACGGCCGCGGGCGCGGGCAACGTCATCTCCGGCAACGGGCAGGACGGCCTCGTCCTCGAAAGCTTCAGCGTCACGAACAACACCGTGCAGGGCAACTTCATCGGCACGGACGCGACCGGCAGCTACGCCGTGCCCAACTCCGGCGACGGCATCACCGTCGAGGGCCGGAACAACCTCATCGGCGGGACGACCCCGGCCGCGCGCAACGTCGTCTCGGGCAACGGCCTCAACGGCGGCACCAGCGCCGGCATCAACCTCGCTGGCTTCAACAGCGACACCATCACGGGGAACGTCGTCCGCGGCAACGTCATCGGCGCGAACGCCTCGCTGACGGCGCCGTTGCCGAATCAGGGCAACGGCATCACGGTCGGCGGGTCGAACACCGTCGTCGGCGGGACGGGCGCGGGCGAGCCGAACGTCATCGCCTTCAACGGGCTCGACGGCGTCTTCGTCGCCTCGACCAACGGTTCGGACGGCAACCCCGTGCGCGGCAACTCGATCTTCTCGAACGGCCTCCTCAACCCCGCACAGGGCGGCACCATCGGCATCGACCTCTACCCCAACTTCGGCGTGACGCCGAACGACACGGGCGACGCGGACACCGGCGGGAACAAGCTGCAAAACTTCCCCGTCATCACCTCCGTGACTCCGGGCGCCGCGTCCTTCAACGTCAAGGGGACGCTCAACAGCGCCGCCTCGACCGCCTACGACCTCGACTTTTACGCGAACAGCGGCTGCGACTCCTCGGGCTACGGCGAAGGCGCGCGCCGCCTGGCTTCGGCGCAGGTCACGACCGACTCGGGCGGCAACGCCTCGTTCGACCTGACCTTCAACGTCGCGCTCGCCTCCAATCAGGTCGTGACCGCCACGGCCACAGACCCCTTGGGCAACACGTCCGAATTCTCGCAGTGCGCGGCGGCCGGCCCGTCGGCCGTCGGCAGCCTCGGCTTCGAGCCGAACTCGGTGACGGTTGACGAGGGCGACGGCGTGGCCTCCTTCCTGGTGACGCGCACGGGCGGCAGTTCAGGTCCGCTGACGGTCAGCTACTCTGTGCGCGGCTTGACGGCGCGCGCGGGCGCAGACTTCACCGCGACCTCGGGCACGCTCACTTTCGCCGACGGCGAGACCTCGAAGAGCTTCACCGTCCCCATCCTCGAAGACGCTCTGGACGAGGTGTTCGACGAGACGGCCGTCGTCACGCTCGGCGTCGGCAGCGGCGACCTCGACGTGCTCGGCCCGCGGAGCACCGCGACGCTCATCATCATCGACAACGACTCCTTTCCCACCGTCTCGGTCGGCGACGTGTCGGCCGCCGAGGGTAACTCGGGCACGACCGCCTTCGAGTTCCCCGTCACCCTCTCGGCCGTGAGCGGGCGCGACGTGACCGTCAGCTACAACGTCGAGAACGGGACGGCCACCGGCGGTGGCAACGACTTCAACACGCCGACCGCCAGTTCACTCGTCATCCCCGCGGGCCAGGCCGCGGGCAAGATCACCGTCCTCGTCCGCGGCGACACCGACAGCGAGCCCGACGAGACCTTCTTCGTCAACCTCACCTTCGCGACGGGCGCCGGCCCCGGCGACACACGGGGGCAGGGCACGATTCTTAACGACGACGCCGTGCCGACGGTCTCGCTCTCCGTCAACGACGTGAGCGTGACGGAGGGCAATTCGGGGACGACCGACGCCGCCTTCACCGTCTCGCTCTCGGCCGCGAGCGCCTCGACCGTGAAGGTTGACGTGAGCACGGCCGACCAGACCACCTCCATCAACCCGAACGACATTCAGGCTCTCAACACCACCGTCACCTTCGCGCCGGGCGAGACGGCGAAGCAGGTCACCGTCCACGTCAACGGCGACCCCTACTACGAGCTTGACGAGACCTTCCTCGTCAAGCTGCGCAACCCCGTCGGCGCCGTCATCGGCGACGACACAGGCGTCGGCACCATCGTCAACGACGACCCGCTGCCGTCCATTTCGGTCGGCGACGCCTCCCTTCTGGAGGGGAACTCGGGCGTGAACATCATGTTCATCCCGCTCACGCTCTCGTCGCCGACCGCGGTCCCGATTCAGTTCCGCGTCCGCACGGTCGGCAACACGGCCACGCCGGACGAGGACTTCATCGCCCTCGACACCACCTCGTTCACCGACTCGCTCTCCGGCAACGGCTCGATCATCGTCCCCATCTTCGGCGACACCATCACCGAGGGGAGCGAGACCTTCTTCGTCGATATCTCCGACGTGATGAACGCGACCGTCGCCGACGCGCGGGGCGTCGGCACCATCATCAACGACGACAACCCGTCGCGGCCGACGACCCTTCAGTTCGTTCGGCGCGCGTTGACGGTGAGCGAGTCGGCGAACTCCGTGACGGTGACGGTGACGCGCTCGGGCAACACGACGGCGGCGGTGACGGTTGACTACGAGACGCGCGTGGGCGCGGACGCGGGCGACGCCTCCGACCGCGGCGACTACACGTACGCTGCGGGCACGCTCCGCTTCGCCGCGGGCGAGACGACGAAGCGCTTCGACGTGCTGCTCACCGACGACGGCCACGCCGAGGAGGACGAGTTCCTCACCGTCGTGCTCAGCAACGCCACGGGCGGGGCGACCGTCGGCGAGCCCGCGCAGACGCAAATCAACATCGACGACAACGACGCGACGCCCTCGGCCGCCAACCCCATCGACACGACCGAGTTCTTCGTGCGGCAGCACTACCACGACTTCCTCAACCGCGAGCCCGACTCGGCGGGCCTCGCCTTCTGGACGAACGACATCGAGCAGTGCGGCGCGGACGCGCAGTGCCGCGAAGTCCACCGCATCAGCGTCTCGCAGGCGTTCTTCCTCTCCATCGAGTTCCAGCAGACGGGCTACCGCGTCTTCCGCCTCTACCGCGCCACGTTCCCCGACTCGACGGCGCGGCCGCGCGGGATGCCGCGGATGCCCGAGTTCCTGCGCGACACGCAGGAGATCGGCCGCGGCGTGGTCGTCGGCGCACTGGGTTGGGAAGACGTACTGAGGCAGAACGTGAACGACTTCGCGCGGCGCTGGGTGACGCGCCCGGAGGTGCTCGTCCAACTTCCAGAATCTTTGTCCGCTTCGCAGTACGTGGACAAACTTTTCGCCAACTCGGGCGTCACACCGACCACGCAGGAGCGCGACGAGGCGATAGCGGCCTACGGGGCGGGCGGGACGGAAGGGCGCGCGGCGGCGCTCTTGAGCGCGACCGGCTCGGGCTCGGTCTTTAACCAGCAGTACAATCCGGCCTTCGTCTACATGCAGTACGCGGGCTACCTGCGGCGCCACCCTTCGGACGCGCCCGACACGGACTTCACGGGCTTCGACTTCTGGCTCGCGAAGCTCGACTCGTTCACGCAGCCGGGCGAGGACGTGCGCGACGAAGCGACCGCCCTCCGCCGCGTGCAGCAGGCCGAGATGGTCAAGGCGTTCATCACGTCCATCGAGTACAGGCAGCGGTTCGGCACGCCTTGAGAACGCAAGGGAGTTTTGAATGATGAAAGTGATGCTGTCAGCAATCGGCGTCGCGCTCGCCGCCGCGGCGCTCTTCGCCCCGACGGGCGCGCAGGAGTCGGGGACGAAAAGCCCTGCGGGGGATGCGGCCGTGACTAAACGCACGCCCCTGCCGGAGCGCGTCCGCGATCTGCTTGCCGAGTCGGGCGTCGAGGTCGGCGCGGCCGTCGATGCGGCTTCGGCCTCGCGCTCACACCGCGAGCTGCGGGTTTCGTGGGAGGCGGACAAGGCCGCGCTCCCGAAGCCTTCGTCTGCGCAGTACAAGAACGCGGCGGGGCGCGTCGCGCTCTCGCAGGCCGCCGTCACGCACGAGGGCGGTCTGCCCAAACAGCGCTCGGCCGAACTCTCGCCGACGCAGGTCGTCGTCGTGGCGCTCGACTCGGAGGGGCGCATGCGCTGGTGTGGGCTCGTCGCCGACCCACGCCTGCTGCGCGCCGAAGTGTCCGGCCCCGGCGGCGAGCTGTCGGGCCAGATCATCTACAGGGAGTCGGCCGAGTTCGCCGTCCGCTACCCCGACGACGAATCAATTAACGAGATACGCCTCTACCACCCCGACTGGGACGGGCGAAAGTTTTCGCTTGAGCTGGTCGGCGCAGTCGCCGCGCGCTGAGGGTGAAACGTCATGAGTAAGACTTCCAACTTCATTAACCTCACCCGCGCGCGCGTCCTGAGGACGGCGCTGTGCCTCGTCGCCGTCTTCGCCTTCGCGCGAGCGGCCTCGGCCGCGCCCGCGCAGACCATCGTCAACAACGGCGACCCCGCGAACCGCGTGGACGTGGTCATCGTCGGCGACGGCTACACGGCCGCCGAGATGTCGAAGTACCAGTCGGACATCCAGCAGTTCGTCGGGCACATGTTCGAGCAGGAGCCGCTCAAGGAGTACCAGCGCTTCTTCAACGTCCACCGCTTAGACGTAGCGAGCGCGCAGTCCGGCGCCGACCACCCCGAGACGGGCACGTTCCGCGACACGGCGTTCGACTCGACCTACAACTGCGCCGACATCCAAAGGCTCCTCTGCGCCAACGACCAGAAGGTCTCGGACGCCGTCTACGCCAGCCTCGCGCCCGCGCAGATCGACCTCATCATCCTCATCGTCAACGACACGGAGTACGGCGGCTCGGGCGGCTACATCGCCGTCGCCTCCATCGACCCCTCGGCCGTCGAGATCATCCTGCACGAGATGGGTCACACCTTCGGCCTGCTCGCCGACGAGTACACGCAGAGCCCGCCGGATTGCTTCAACGCGTTCGAGCCGTCGGAGGCCAACGTCACGCGCGAGACCTCGCGCGCCGCGATCAAGTGGAACGCGTGGATCGACCCCTCGACGCCGCTGCCGACCACCACGGTACAGGCCGGGCTGGTCGGGCTCTACGAGGGCGCGCGCTACTGCACGAGCGGCCTCTATCGCCCGACCTTCGCCTCGAAGATGGCGTTCCTCGGGCTGCCCTTCGAGCAGGTCAACAGCGAGCAGCTCGTCCGCCGCGTCTATAACAGCGTCTCGCCCGTGGACTCGTCCGCGCCGTCGAACAGGTCGCTCTCGCTGACGACGGCGCAGTTGCAGACCTTCAGCGTCGCGACGCCCGCGCCGCTCACGCACGCGCTCACGGTGAGCTGGACAATCGACGGCGAGCCCGCGGGCATCTCTACGCATTTGACCGTTAGCGCGGGCGGCCTCGGCGTCGGCTCACACACTATCGCGGCGACGGTGCGCGACCAGACGACGTTCGTGCGCGCCGACCCCGAGCAGCTTCTGACCGAGCGCTTGAGCTGGATTATCGACGTTAGGGAAGCCGAGGCGTCCAACCCCATCGACGGCTCGGGCTTCTTCGTCACGCAGCACTACCGCGACTTCCTCTCGCGCGAGCCCGACGCCGAGGGCTTGCAGTTCTGGGTGCAGGGCATCGAGTCGTGCGGCGCGGACGTGCAATGCCGCGAGGTCAAGCGCATCGACACGTCGGCCGCGTTCTTCCTCTCGATTGAGTTTCAGGAGACGGGCTACTTCGTCTACAAGACATACAAGGCGGCCTTCGGCAACCTGCCGGGCAAGCCCGTCCCCGTGCGCCGCGACCGCTTCATGGCCGAGACGCAAGCCATCGGGAACGGTGTCGTCGTCAACGTCGGCGACTGGCGCCAGCAGCTTCATCAGAACAAGACCGCCTACATGCTCGCCATCGTCAGGCGCCCGGACTTCCAGGCGGCCTATCCCGCCTCGATGACCACCGAAGAGTTCATCACGAAGCTCAACGCGAACGCGGGCGGCGTGCTCGACGAGGGCGAGAAGGAGCACCTCACCCTCGTGATGGAGTTCAACAACGGCTCGGACGAGGCGCGCGCGTTCGTGCTGCGCTCGTTCGCCGAGGACGCGACGCTGCACCAGAAGGAGTTCAACCGCGCGTTCGTCCTGATGCAGTACTTCGGCTATCTCCAACGCAACCCCGACGACGCGCCGGAGACGGGGCTCAACTTCGACGGCTACAACTTTTGGCTCTCGAAGCTCGAAGAGTTCGGCGGCGACTACCGCCGCGCCGAGATGGTGAAAGGCTTCATCAACTCGATAGAGTACCGCGGGCGCTTCGGCACGCCTTGAAAGTGATCGGTGAGCAGTAAGCAGTAAGC
>CAXTSK010000203.1:3537-8484 GCA_964246655.1 uncultured Pyrinomonadaceae bacterium | reverse complement strand
GAGCCGCCCTATGCTTATCAAGAGGACGGAGGCGTCAGGCGTTCAGTCCCAGCCCGCTTCGTACGCCTCGGCAGACATCAGGTCGGATTCGAGGTCGCCGCCTACGACGCGGGCAGAGCCCTCGTCATCGACCCGGTGCTCGTCTACTCGACCTACCTCGGCGGCTACGCGACCAACAGTAACGAGAGCGGGTTCGAGCGGCCGTCGGGCGTGGCGGTTGACGCGGCCGGGAACATCTACGTGACCGGTCTCACCTCCTCGCCCAACTTCCCCGTCTCCGCCGACGCTGTGCAGAAGAGGAACAACGGCGGCAACCGCCCGGCAGGGTTCGACCTCTTCGTCACGAAGATCAGCCCGGCGGGCAACGGCGCGTCCGATCTCGTCTACTCGACCTACCTCGGCGGTAGCGAGGACGAGAGCACGCCCCACATGGCACTCGACGCCGAGGGCAACGTCTATCTGACGGGCTACACCAAGGCTGCCAACTTCCCGACGACTGCCAACTCGTTTCGCCCGGCCTTCGGAGGCGGGGCCGACCGGCCCGACGGGTTTTTAGTCAAGCTGAGCGCGGCGGGCGGCCTGGCCTACTCGACTTACTTGAGAACCAACGGGTTCGGTGTTGATGTCGATTCCGCCGGAGACATCTACGTGGCGGGCGGCGGTGTCTTGCCCGGCCTGCCCATCTCGCCGAACGCTTACCTGACCGCGCCCACCCCCGCGGCCGGGGTGCTGTTGAAGCTCAGGCCCGCAGGCTCCGGCAACGGGGATTTACTCTACGCCTCCCACACGCCTTACGGTTACGGCTCCCGCATGGGCTTGGACGCCGCCGGTCACGTCTACTTCGCACTGACGACCGGGCAGTTGACGAGGACGGACTATCTGCCGACGACCGCGGACGCCCTGCAACGAACGACCGAGAATGACATCTGTTCCGTCCGTAACCCGCCTGCGTCGAACGCGCCGTGCGGCGACATCTACGTGGCGAAACTCGACCTCTCGCGCCCCGGCGCGCAGGGCTTGGTCTATGCCACCTGGCTCGGCGGGCACGGCGAGGACGCCGTCTCCGACATGGCGGTCGATGACGCGGGCGGCGTCTACCTGACGGGCACGACCGGCGCGACCCCTGCCGACTGGATAGCCGGCAACACCAACCTGTCCGACTTCCCCGCGACCGAGAACGCCATCCGGAAAAAGTCCGGCGGCGGGACGGACGCCTTCGTCGCGAAGATTAATCCGGCCCTGCCGGGCGGCGCCGGTCTCGTCTATTCGACTTTCCTCGGCGGCCGGGGCACGGACAAGGGAACCGGCATCGCCGTCAACGGGGACGGCAACGCCTACGTCTCCGGGAGCACGGATTCCGACGACTTCGTCATCACCGCCAACGTCTTGCAGGCGACCTACGGGGGCGGCCTCGGCAACACCATCAGCAAGCCCGGCGGCGACGCGTTCCTCGTCAAGCTGAATGTCGCGGGCGCGGCGCTCGACTACTCGACCTACCTCGGCGGCGGGAGCGGCGAGAGCGGCGACGCCGTGGCGGTGGACGGCGCGGGCAACGCCTACGTCGTCGGCTACACCTTCTCGTCCGACTTCCCCGTGACGACGAACGCCTTCCAGCCGGCGCTGGCTGGCGGCGGCATAGACGTGTTCGTCTCCAAGGTCGCTGACCGCACGGCCCCACAGGCGGACAGCTACGCCAGCGGTGTCGGCGCCTTCAACCCGCTCGACGACCAGATGAGTTTCGTCCGGCAGCAGTACCGCGACTTCCTCAACCGCGAGGCGGACGACGAAGGGCTCGCGCACTGGACCGGAGAGATGCTCGCGTGCGGCGGGGACAGTGCGTGCGTCGAGAGGACGAGGGTCAACACCTCCGGGGCCTTCTTCCTCTCCATCGAATTCCAGAACACCGGTTACCTGACCTACCTTTTATACAAGGCCGCCTTCGGGCGGATGCTGCGCTACCGCGAGTTCCAGACGGACTCTCAAATGATCGGCAGCGGCGTCGTGGTCGGCCGTGCGGGCTGGGAGTCCAGACTCGAAGAGAACACGCGCGCGTTCGCCGGAGGGTTCGCCGGGCGGGCGGACTTCAAGTCGCTGTTCGACGCGAAGACTAACGGCGAGTACGTGCGCACGCTCTTCGCGAATGCTGGCGTGACGCCCACAGAGCAGGAACTCGACGACCTCGTCGCGGGGCTCGACGGCGGCTCCGAGACCCGCGCTTCGGTGTTGTTGAAGGTGGCGCGCAACGAACAGTTTAGTCGGCAGGAGAGGAACCGCGCCTTCGTGCTGATGCAGTACTTCGGCTACCTGCGCCGCAACCCCGACGACTTCCCGGACACGGATTTCGGAGGGTACAACTTCTGGCTGAACAAGCTCGAAGCCTTCGGCGGAGACTTCCACCGCGCCCAGATGGTCAAGGCATTTCTGGACTCGATAGAGTACCGGAAGCGGTTCGGCCCCGAGTAAACGATACCCGCCAAAACCCCTCTGAGGTCACTACGCGCGGAGTGAGGCGCCGAGCCCGTAAGCCCGGCGCCTCACCGGACCGCTCTGCAACCGTCGTCCTCTTCAAAATGGTCATGCCTTCAATTCCTCTCGGGCTCCGCCGTCAACGATCTCACGCGCAAAGTTAAGTCGCCTTCCGGCATGGCGGCAAATCCGGATACAATCCACGCCATGACTTGCCGGAGGGAATCGTCATGACACCACACGTGGCACGTGTCGCCGCCTGTGCGGCCCTCGTCGTCTTCTGCGTTTTAATCGCGCCCGCGCGCGCGCAGGAGGAGGAGCGCGGAGGCGTCTCGACCGTCCCGACCGAGATGTATTCGGCGCTGCGCTGGCGTCTGATCGGGCCGCACCGCGGCGGGCGCGTGCTCGCCGTGAGCGGCGTGCGCGGCCGGCCCGAGACGTTCTACTTCGGCGCGGTCGCGGGCGGCGTGTGGAAGACCACGGACGCGGGGCGCACCTGGACGCTGATCTTCGACGATCAACCAATCGCTTCAATCGGCGCGCTCGCAGTCGCGCCCTCCGACCCGAACATCATCTACGTCGGCACGGGCGAGGCCGACATGCGCTCCGACATCTCCTTCGGCGACGGCGTCTACAAGTCAACCGACGCGGGGAAGAGTTGGACGCACATCGGCCTTCGCGACACGCAGCAGATCGCGCGCGTGTTGGTTGACCCGCGCGACCCGAACGTCGTACTCGTCGCGGCGCTCGGCCACGGCTTCGGCCCGAACGCGGAGCGCGGCGTCTTCCGCACGACCGACGGCGGGAAGACTTGGAGCAAGGTGCTCTACAGGGACGAGAACACGGGCGCGTGCGACCTGGCCTTCGACCCCGATGACCCGCACACAGTCTACGCCGCCCTTTGGAACGCGCGGCGCATGCCTTGGAGCCAGTACGCGCCGGTGACGGGACCGGGCGGCGGCATCTACAAGTCTACGGACGGCGGCGTGACGTGGAAGGAGATTAAGGGGAACGGCCTGCCCGAAGGAACGTTCGGGCGCGTCGGGCTCGACGTGGCGGCGGGGCAGCGCGGCCGCCGCGTCTACGCGCTGGTTGACGCGAAGCCCGCGGGACTTTATCGCTCGGACGACGCGGGCGAGACGTGGCGGCTCGTCTGCACGGACGCGCGCATCATGAGCCGCGCGTGGTACTTCAGCGGCATCAACGTTGACCCGAAGAACGCGGACACGGTCTACGTCTCGAACGTCTCTTTGTATCGCTCGACCGACGGCGGCAAAACGTTTCAGGCGTTTCGAGGCGCGCCGGGCGGCGACGATTACCACGCGCTCTGGATCGACCCCGACGATCCGCGCCGCATGATCTCGGGCGTCGATCAGGGCGCCATCGTCACGGTGAACGGCGGGCAAACTTGGAGCAGTTGGTACAACCAGCCGACCGCGCAGTTCTACCACGTCGCGGTCGATAACCAGTTCCCTTATTGGGTCTACGGCGCGCAGCAGGACAGCGGCACGGCGGCGGTCGTGAGCCGCGGCAACTACGGCACCATCACCTTCCGCGACTGGTACTCGGTCGGCACGGGCGAGAGCGGCTACATCGTGCCCGACCCGGAAGAGGAGGGCGTGGCCTACGGCGGCTCGACGGGCGGCGACCTCTACCGCTACACGCGCCGCACGGGGCAGGTCGAAGACATCTCGCCGACGCCCGGCGAGTTCGGCGCGGTCACGCAACGCTACCCTTGGACGACCGCGCTCGCCGTTACGCGCTCGCGCGTCATCTATCAGGCTTCGCAGTTCCTCTTCAGGAGCGCGGACAACGGCAAGAGTTGGACGACGATCAGCCCCGACCTCACCTTGCGCGCGGGCGCGCCAAAGGAGGACGCGGGCAAGGCTGTCATCTACACGGTCGTACCTTCGAAATTGAACGAAGCGCAAATCTGGGTCGGTACGGACAACGGACTCATTCAACTGACGCGCGACAACGGTAAGACGTGGGAGGACGTGACGCCGAAGGGCTTAGCGGATTGGAGCATGGTCAGCATCATCGACGCCTCGCAGACTGACCCGGCGACCGCGTACGTGGCAATCGACCGTCACCAGAAGGACGACCTCAAGCCCTATGCCTTCCGCACGCACGACTTCGGAAAGACTTGGACGCCTATCGTGAACGGCATCCCCGCGCCCGCGTACGTCCACGTCGTCCGCTCTGACCCCGCGCGCGCGGGGCTGCTCTACGCGGGGACGGAGTTGGGCGTCTACGTTTCGTTGGACGACGGCGACCACTGGCAGCCTTTGCAACTCAACCTGCCCGTGACTTCCATACGCGACCTCGCCGTCAAAGACGACGACCTCGTCGCGGCCACGCACGGTCGCTCGTTCTGGATTCTCGGCGACTTGGAGCCGCTGCGGCAGTTGAGCGCGGAGGTGTTGAAGGAGGAGGCGCACCTCTTCCGCCCGGCCGTCGCGTTCCGCGTGCGCCAGCGCG
>CAXTSK010000203.1:0-3527 GCA_964246655.1 uncultured Pyrinomonadaceae bacterium | reverse complement strand
GCCGGGATCGAAGCTCGTGTCGAGACTGCCGTTCGGCAGAAAGCGGGCGACGCCGGGCCGGCGGGTGCCGCGTGCGAAACCCCGCGACCCGCCCCACGCCGCTGCCGCCCGAGACCCCTTCGGGGCAGAATCCGCCCGCGGGCGCGGTCATCGACTACGCTTTGAAGTCCGTGCCGGCGGGCGAGGTGACGCTCGAAATCCTCGACGGCGCGGGCAAGCTCGTCAGAAAGTTTTCGAGCGCCGACGAGCCGCGCAGGGTCGAAGACGTGCAGGCATTTCCAACGTACTGGCTGAGGCCGGTGGCCCCGCTCTCGAAGAGCGCGGGGCTCAACCGCTTCGTGTGGGACTTGCGCTACCCGCAGCCCGCGGCGCTGCGTTACGAGCACAGCATCGCCGCGGCGGTCGGTGAAGACACGCCGACCGACCCACAGGGGCCGCTCGTGCTGCCGGGCACTTACCAGTTGCGTCTGACGGTCGCGGGCCACACGTACACCGCGCCGCTCGAAGTGAAGATGGATCCGCGCGTGAAGGCCGAGCCCGCAACGCTCTCGCGACAGCTCGCGCTGGCGTTGAAGATTCAAGATGCGCTTGCCCGGAGTTACGACGCCGCGCGGCAGGCCCGCGACCTGCGGCGCCAGTTGGGCGAGTACCAGACCCGCGCGGGCGTGCGGGATGACAGGGAACTGGCCGGCGCCTTGAGAGCGCTTGATCAGAAGGCCGCCGCACTCGCCGGCGGCCAGACGCCGCAGGAGACGACGCCGACCCTCACCCGTTTGAACGGGAGCCTCGCCTCGCTGATGACCGCCGTCGGCGGCGCCGACGCGGCGCCGACCGAACAGGCTTCGGCGGCCTTCGACGCTTACCGGCAACTCCTCGACCGCCAGCTTGAGGCGTGGGCCGCCCTCAAGGACAAAGACCTGACCGCGCTGAACGCGCTGCTGCGACGGCGACAGCTCCCGTCGATTACCGTCCGCTAGGGCCGTTTTACGAATGTCTGCCCGGGGTGGGGACGAGAGTCAATTCGACGGAGTTGGCGCGGCCGGGCTCGTGGTAGACGCGCTGCGTCGTCTTGCTAACCCAATGGTCGGGAGTTCACGTCTCCACCCGCCCAACATCTCTAGTGCGATCAGGAAAGGACTCCGAGGGCGTGGGCCAGTCTGTGAGTTGCTATCAAGAGGTGTGCGTCCTGTAGCAGGTCGGGCTTAGCTGTGAGTTCACTCAGCGAGACGAATTGAAGCCCGGCGCCCGGGCATTCATCCGCTTCGACCTCTACGACGAAGGGATGAACTACTTCGGGCGTGACACCCGAGGTCGGGAAATACGCCCCACCCAACTCCCACACCCGACAGGCATCAAGATCGAAATCCCGCCTTAACGCCTCCTTGAGGAAGTGCGGAACCTCGAACAGGTGCGTGACCGACGGCGGCAGGCGCCACGCCGGGGCCGCCGCCATGTTCGAGCTTCCGCTGAACAATTGGGCGGCCGGAAGGTCGCGGTGCTCGATGCCGACGAACACCCCCTGACTCGTTCTAAACGCGGGCAGGGCGACAAGCGTGTTGGTGCTCAGGCGGCCGGGCCGCACGTACTCGAACCGAGCTTCGGCCAGCGTCGTTCCCTCCCTGTCCCGCTCCACGAAACTGCCCTCGCGTAAGGACAGGAATCGCGGCCGGGGGAGAGGCGCCGGTCGGCCGAAGGCAGCACGGGCCGGCGGGGCCGAGACCTGTGCGAAGTCCGGCGGGTCGAACGCGTGCGGCCGGACTGACAGAGCGACGGGCGCCCCGATCCAGGGCCCGCGGCCCCTGCCGAGTTCGCGGAGCAGGCGGTAGATGTTTATCTCGATCCGCGCGTCGAACATGCCCCCGACGTGGCACGCCCGCAGCACTTGGGCCGCGTCCAGTTCACGCACCGTCCCGGCGTCCGTGAAAGGGGTGTAGTTGGGAAATGAAAGGGCGGCCTGGCGGGGACGGACTTCCACCAGCCTTGAGACGACAAGCTCGTTCACACCGCCGGGCGAAGTGTAATAAGAGAAACGGCCGCCCAGGCGGACAACGTCTTCGGCATCGAACCCGGCTCTCTCTCGCAGGACGCGGCGGACTTCCTGCTCTTCGTCGCCCCCGGCGTCAACGATGGCGCTGACGGGCTCGGTGACGTAGCCCGAATGGTGCGCGGAGTCGAGGCGCGGCCGGCCGGAGGAGGCGTTGACGATGGGGCGCGGGAAATCCTTCTTTGCGACCACGAAGAGCTGTCCCGCGCTCTCGAACCAGGGCACCACGTCGATGGTCTGGTGGGGCCGCTCGGCGAGTTCCATGACCTGCCCCGACTCTTTGTGCCTGTATCCCTTGAGTCTGAGGAACGTCGGCGCCGAGACCGCCCGGCTCTGCCGCTCGCGGAGTTCGACCCCGCCGCCGTCGCGCACCTTCTCGCCGACGATCAGGTAGTTCGTCGGCGGGAACGGCAGCGGCGCCCCGCCCAAATCCGAAAGGTGGAATTTACCCTCGAAGCGGTTCTGTACGATCCAGGGGTTCCAGAGCGGGCGTGAGGTGACGATGCGCAGCCCGCGCGACCGGAATGCCTCCTCGAACTGCGGCTGGCTGAGGTAGGTGTACTCTTCGAGAACCTCCGTCTCCCAGTCGGCGCGATAGTCCTTGCGCAGCACGAACTCCGCGGCCGCGCGCAGGGCGACCTCGTAACGCACGAAGCCCGGGCGCGGCGAGTTCATTCTGGTAAACGGGACGGGCGCGTCGCGGTTGACGCTGCTACGCCACTCGCGCGCGAACAGCGCGAAGAGTGCCGCGGTGGACAGTTCGGCGACTTCGCCCGCCTCGGAGCCGTCGTCCGCGGGCAGGTCGAGGTGGACGCGCTCCGGCCCGTCGGGGATGACGAAGTCCCTGACGATGATGACGCCGCCGGTTCTGAGCTGCGCCACCTGCCGGTCGAGCGTGGCGAATACCCGGCGCACGTCGAAGTCGTTGAAGCTCGTGACGTGGTGGAGCACGGAGGAGTCGAGGACGCCGTCGAGCGACTCGGCGGGGAAGACCATCTCCGCGATGTCGCCCTCGACGTAGGAGAGGTTCGGGCGTCGGAACTCGCTCGCGGCGCGCTCGACCGAGACGGGGTTGATGTCCACGCCGACCAGTTCCAGCCCGCCGTAGAGGCACGCGAGGTCGTACGTCCCGCGCCCGGAGCCCGAGCCCATGTCGGCGATGCGTCCGCGGACGGGGAAGTGCGCCGTGGTGAGCGCCACCTTCTGCTGCATCGAGGCGTCCATGCCGGCGAAGTACGCCTCGTAGGCCGCCTGCGTGCCGCGGTGCTGCTTCTCGTATTGTCCGCTCCGGTTGGTCGAAGTCATCAGTCGGGGGCCGCCGTATCTCGGTCTGTATCCGTGCGTCAGGGGCGCCGCATCGTGAACTTGTAGAGCTTCGCGCCGCGCGCGACGAGCGCCTGCGTGCCCGTGTGGAAGAGCCTCGGGGGGGGGGGGGGGGGGGCGCCGGGGCGGGGGAGAGAGGCGTGAGCGCCCAAGCGGCCGC
>CAXTSK010000202.1:0-8505 GCA_964246655.1 uncultured Pyrinomonadaceae bacterium | reverse complement strand
AGTCTATACCGTTCAGGGTCGGGTCTCGCTGCCCGAAGGGATGCCGGCGGGCCAGACCGCCGTCACGCTCATCAGCCGCGGCGGCGTGCCCCGCCAGACCTTCACCACCGAGCAGGGCAGGTTCGAGTTTCAGGACATACCGGAAGGCGGCTACGTCCTGTCGGCGAGGAGCCTGACAGATGCCAAACTGTCCGCGGACGGGGTCGAGGTGGACACCACCCGCACAGCCACCGGCGATGTCACCGTCAACCTCGTCCTCCGCAAAGACCTCGCGGCGCCCGGCGCTTTGAAGAAGGCCGAGGCCGTCTCGGTCGCCGAGGTCGGGCAGAAGGTGCCGAAGCAGGCGCGCCAGGCTTTCAAGGAGGCGCTCAAGCTGAGGGAGGAGAACCACAACGACAAGGCGCTCCAGAGCCTCACGCGCGCCGTCGAGGCGTTCCCCGAATACTTCCAGGCGCTCGCCGAGCGCGGCGACCTGCTCATCGTCTCGGGCAGGCTCACCGAAGCGGCCGAGGACTTCGCGCGCGCGCTGAAGGTGAACCCGCGTTACGGCCCCGCGCTGCGCGGCGCCGGCTACTGCAAGCTTGAGCGGCGCGAGTTCGGGGAGTCGGCCAAGTACCTCGAACAGGCCACGACCGCGCAGCCCACGGACGCCAACGCCTACCTTCTGCTCGGCATCGCCTACCTCGAACTGGACCGGCGCGACGAGGCCGAGGCGGCGCTCCTCAAGGCTCTGAGCTTCAACACGAAGCGCGAGCTGCGCGCGCTCATCTACCTCGGGAACCTCTACGCGCGCCAGGGGCGCTTCAAGGAGGCGGCCGACCAACTGCGCAAGTACCTCGACGCGCGCCCCGGCGACCCCGCGGCCGCGCAACTCGTGGAGGTCGAGGCCAGGTGGCGCGCACTCGCCGCGGCGCCGTGAGCGTCGGTCGAGAAGCGTGCAGAGTCTCGGCGGCGCGGTCTCTTTGTGACCCCCAAACGCATCGGCTATAATCTGCGCCGATCAGTGCGGCGGATGTCTCCCCGGGCAGCGTCCATTTAAGATTCCCAAGGCATCACGGTTCACGCAAAACTCTTATGCTCACCGGCCTGTCTTTAGCTCTGTTGCTGGCCTTGTGCCCGGTGCAGGAAGGGGCGGCCGTGCGCCAGTCCGAGGCGGACTTCGCGCGCGGGGTCGAGTCGCAGCAGAAGGGCGACCTGGAGGGTGCGCGCGCCGCCTACGAGGCCGCGCTGCGCGTTGCCCCGCGGCGCGCCGACGCCCTCACGAACCTCGGCGTCGTCTACGCGCGGCTGGGCCAGTACGGCGAGGCGGTGAAGAGCTACAAGGCGGCGCTCGCCATCGACCCTTCGATGCAGGAGACGAGGCTCAACCTGGGGCTCGCCTACTTCAAGACCGAGGAGTTCGGGCAGGCCGCCGCGGAGCTTTCGAAGGTCGCGGCCGCGCAGCCCGGGAACCAACAGGCGCGCCTGCTGCTCGGCCTCTCGTACTTCCGGCTGGACAGGCTGACGGAGGCGGTCGCGGAGCTTGAGATGGTGCACAAGGGGCGGCCCGACGACGTGGCCGCCAGCTACGCGCTCGGCACCGCCTACATCACACTCGGACAGCCGGAGAAGGCCGAGCCGCTGGTGAGCGCGGTCTTCGCGCGCATCGACTCGGCCGAGGCGCACCTCATCGTTGGCTCCTTCTATCTCGCGATCAAAAACTTCCCGAAGGCCATCGAAGAGCTGATCGCGGCCGGGCAGCAGAACCCGAAGTTGCCGACCGTCCACTCGCAACTGGGGAACGCCTACCTCTTCTCCGGCGACCGCGTGAAGGCGTCGGGCGAGTTCGCCGCCGAGCTTGAGCACAACCCGCGCGACTTCAACGCCAGCGTCCGCCTCGGCTGGCTCTACCGCGAAGACGGGAAACTCGACGAGGCCGAAGGCTTACTTAAAACGGCTTTGGAGCTGAGGCCGGGCGACGCCGCGCCGCTCTACCAGTTGGCGCAGCTCGCGCAGACGCGCGGCAAAACCGAAGAGGCCGCGACGATGCTCGAAGAGGTCATCAAGAAGAGCCCGAAGTTCACGGCGGCGCACGTCCTTCTGGCGCGCGTCTATCACCGCCTGAACCGGCCGGCCGACGCCGAGCGCGAGCGCGTCCTTATTCAACAGCTCAACCAGGAGCAGCAGGAGAAGGAGCCCACGGCCGAGACGCAGCGCGCGAAGGCGTCGAAGGACACGCCCGACTCCCCGGCCCCTGCCGCCGACTCCGCGCCGCTCGACGGAGACGCGCTGCTTGAGAAGGGCGACCTGGAAGGCGCGCGCGCGGCGTACGATAAAGTCCTGAGCGTGACGCCGACGAACGCGGGCGCGCTCGCGGGGCTCGGCTCCGTCTACGTTCGCATGGGCCGCTACGAGGAGGCCGCGTGGCGTTACCGCGAGGCGCTTGCCGTCGAGCCCGGGCTGAAGGGCGCCAGGCAGAACCTCGCGCTCGCGCACTACCGTGCGGGCGAGTTTGAACCGGCGCGCAAAGAGCTGGCGCGCGTGGTCGCAGAGGAGCCCTCCAACCAACAGGCGCGCCTGCTGCTCGGCCTCGCCGACTATCAGTTGGGCGAGCTGGCCGAGGCAATCGTCCAACTCGAACTCGTGCGCAAGGCTGAGCCCGCGAACGTCGCGGCCGCCTCGACGCTCGCGCTCTCCTACATCGGCCTGAGGCAGTTCGACAAGGCCGAGCCTTTGATCGACAAGGTCTTCCGCCCTTTGAAGACGGCCGAGGCGCGCCTCGTCGTCGGCTCCTTCTACCTCGCGACGAAGGAGTACCCGAAGGCCATCGAGGAACTGAAGCAGGCGGTCGCGCTCAACCCGCGCGTGCCCTCTGTGCACGCCACGCTCGGCAACGCCTACGTCGCCGCGCACGACCAACAGCAGGCGGCCAGGGAGTTCAAGGCCGAGCTCGACCTTAACCCGGACGACTTCGTCTCCAACGTCAACCTCGGCTGGCTCCTCCGCGAGGAAGGGAAGCTCGACGAGGCCGAAGGCTTGCTCAAGCGCGCTTTAGAACAGAGGCCCGGCGACGCCGCGCCGATCTACCAGTTGGCGCAGCTGGCACAGGCGCGGGGCCGGAACGAGGAGGCGGCCGCGCTGCTCGAATCGGTCGTCCGGCAGGAGCCCGCGTTCATCGCCGCGCGCGTCCTGCTCGCGCGCCTCTACAGCAAGCTCAACCGCACCGCCGACTTCGAGCGCGAGCGCGCCGAGATCGACCGCCTACAGGCGCAGGAGCAGAAACGACCCGCCCCGCAGACGCCGCAGACCTCGACGACGCCGCCCCCGGAGCGTTAGGGCGCGGCCATGTTGAAAGTCGTCGGGTCGAAACGTCCGGCCGTAAGAAAGTCCAGAGTGGCACGCAGAATACTTCTTCTCTCGCTCTTAATCCTCTCGGTCTGCGCGCCGACGGCACTGCCGCGTCAGCAGACCAGACCCGCCGACATGCGCCCCGCCTCACAGTCACGCGTGACCTTCGTGGAAGTGCCCGCGAAGGAGAGCGGCATCAACTGGGTGCACAACAACGCGATGTCGCAGCAGCGCTACCTGCCGGAGACGGTCGGCGCGGGCTGCGCCTTTTTCGACTTCGACAACGACGGCTGGATGGACATCTACCTCGTCAACAGCGGCCCTTCCGACTTCTACCAGCCGAAGCCCTCGCCGCGCAACGCGCTCTACCGTAACAACCGCAACGGGACGTTTACGGACGTGACGGACAAGGCGGGCGTCGCGGGCGAGACGTTCGGGATGGGCGCCGCTGCGGGCGACTTCGACGGCGACGGCTGGCAAGACCTTTACGTGACGAGCTACGGCCGCAACGTCCTCTACCGCAACAACGGCAACGGGACGTTCACCGACGTGACCGCGAAGGCGGGCGTGGCCGCGCCAGGCTGGTCTACGTGCGCGACGTGGTTCGACTTCGACAAGGACGGCCGCCTCGACCTCTTCGTCTCAAGCTTCGTGCTCTACAACAAGGAGATGAGCTGCGGCAACAACCGTCTGGGGCGGAACTTCTACTGCATCCCGCGCATCTTTAAGCCGCGCCCGTCCTACCTCTTCCGCAACAACGGCGACGGCACCTTCGCCGACGTGAGCGTCGCCTCCGGCATCGCGGGCTCGCCCGGCAAGTCCTTCGGCGCGGTGGCGACCGACGTGAACAACGACGGCCTCCCTGACCTCTTCGTCGCCAACGACACGATGCCCAACTTCCTCTTCGTCAACAAGGGCGGCGGCAAGTTTGAAGAGATAGGCTTGGCGGCGGGCGTCGCCTACGGCGAGGCGGGGAATCCGCGGTCGGGCATGGGCGTGGACGCGGCCGACTATGACGGCGACGGCTGGCAAGACCTCTTCGTCGCCAACATCGACCAGGAGTTGTTCAGCCTCTACCACAACCAGAAGGACTTGACCTTCACGGACGAGCCGGGCGAGATTGCGCCCGCGACGCGGCTCTTGAGTGGCTGGGGGTTGAAGTTCTTCGACTACGACGACGACGGCGACTTTGACCTCTTCCTCGCCAACGGACACCCGGACGACATGGTCGAGACCCTGACGACGCGCGTCAAGTACAAGGAACCGATTCTCATGTTCGAGAACACGGGGCGCGGCTTCGACGACGTGAGCGCCGAGTCGGGCGCCGTCTTCGCGAAGCCGTTCCCGGCGCGCGGGATGGCGGTGGGCGACTACGACAACGACGGCGACCTTGACCTGCTCATCTCGAACAACGGCGAGGCGCCCGCGTTACTTCGGAACGAGGGCGGGAACAAAAACAACTGGGTCGGGCTCGACCTCGTCGCCGCGAAGGGCAGCAACCCGGGCGCGGTCGGCGCGGTCCTCACCTGGCAAGCCGGCGCGCGGAAGGGGACGCGCCTGAAGACAAGCGGCGGCAGCTATCTCGCCTCGCACGACCCGCGCGAGATACTCGGGCTCGGGCGCAACCCGAAGGTGGACGGCGTCGAGATTCGCTGGCCGAGCGGCAAGGTCGATAAGCTCTCGAACCTGCCCGTCAACACCTACGTCCGCGTCGTCGAGGGCGAGGGCGTCAAGCCCGCGACCAACGGCGTGAAGTAGAAGGGCTTTACCTGAAGTTATGAACGCGACTCATCTGTTTAGCCGGCCGTCACGGCGACGCTCGCTCTTCGGCTTCTGCCTGCTCGTCCTGTTGCTGGCGTGCAGCTCTGAAGTCGTCCTCGGCCAGAAGCGCCGCACGTCGTACCCAAAGCCTTGCTGCCCTCATCCCACACCCGACCCGGATCGCCGCAAGCCGCGCCCGGCTGCGCCGTCGGCCGACAGTACGCCGGTGCTGGCGCCGCAAGACCCGCCGCAAGCCTTCGACCAACTGTCATCCGAGGCGAACGCGGCGCGCGAGGGCGACCGGCTCGAAGAGGCGATAGACAAGTACCGCCGCGCGCTCGCGCTCCGGCCGCAGTGGGCCGAAGGTTGGTGGTCTCTCGCGACCATCTACTACGACCGAGACAACTACGCGGAGGCGGCGCGCGGCTTCAAGGAGACGACGCAACTTCAGCCGAAGGCCGGGGCGGCGTGGGCGATGCTCGGCATCTGTGAGTTTCAGTTGGCGCGCTACGACGACGCATTGCTGCACATACAGCAGGGGCGGCAGGTCGGCGTCGGCGACAACGTCGAGCTGACGCGCGTGATGCGTTACCATGAGGGCGTGCTTTCGATTCTGAAGGGCGACTTCGAGCGCGGTCAGCAGACGCTCGGCACGCTCAGCTACGAGGGCCTGAAGAGCGAAGAACTCATCATCGCGCTCGGGCTCGCGACGCTGCGCATCGGGATGACGCCGAAGGAGATCAACATCAACTACCGCGACCGCGACCTCATCCGCCGCGCGGGGCTCGCCGAGCACTTCGCCGCGCAGAAGAACATGTCCGACGCGCAGCGCGAGTACGACATGCTCGCGCGCGACTACGCGAAGGTGCCGAACGTCCAGTACGCATACGGCCGCTACCTTCTGGCGAACCGCGACGAGGACGGCGCGCTCGCGGCCTTCTTGAAGGAGCTGGAGAACTGGCCCAAGCACGTCCTCGCACGCTGCCAGATCGCCAACATCAAGCTCCAGCGCAAGGAGGTCGCGGACGGCCTGAAGTACGCGGAGGAGGCGGCGAAGCAGGCGCCGCGCCTGCCGCTCGCACACTATCTGCTGGGGCGTCTGCTGCTGGAAGCGGGGCAGAACGAGCGCGCGGTGGAAGCTCTGGAACTGGCGGCGAAGATGGTGCCCAACGAGGCGAAGACCTACTTCGCCCTCGCCCGCGCCTACACGCGCGTCAAGCGCAAGGCCGACGCCGACCGCGCCCGCGAGACCTTCACGCGTTTGAGCAAGGCCGCGAGTCAGGGCGACGACGGCGTCGGCGCGATACCCGACGACAACGCCGCGCCGGAGAAGCCGCCCGAGCGTTGACGCCGGGGAAAAAGTTAACCACAGAGACACAGAGACACAGCTTGAAGCAACAAGTCTTCAAAGCTGTGTCTCTGTGTCTCTGTGGTTAATGTCTTACTTCTCGAAGACGACGTTATCGACCACCACCATCCCCTTCGTCGGCGAGCAGTTCTCGCAGAAGGCCGTGAGGCTGATGCCGGTCAGCTTCTTGAGCACGTCCTTGGTGTTGACCTTGATGTCGGCCCACGAGGGTTGCTCCAGAGAGTTGAGCGGTAGCTTGTAGGTGTTCAGGCCCGGCTTGAGCTTGATGACCGACGAAGGGAAGCCGCTGTTCATGTTGATGCCTTGGCCCCGGCTCGTGATCTCGATTCGCAGACGCGGGACGCCCGTGGCGTAGATGTCCATCGAAAGATACTTGTAGGCGCTCATGTCGTCGGCCACGGGCTTGCCGTCCTTGTCGGGCAACCCGCCGATCTGTATGCCGACGCCCGCGTACTGGTTCGGGTACAGCTCGTAGTCGAAGGCGGCGGCGTGGCTGGGGTCGTCGGGCTTGAGACGGACGAGTTCGGGCGCCGGGGGGTTAAGGTTCGCCGCGCCCTTCATCTTGCTCGGGGTCGATTCCTGGTAAGAGATGAGCTGTATGAAGCCGCCGCGGCTGCTGACGGGGCGGTTGTCCTGCACGCTCTCGAAGTCCGCGTAGACGACACGGTCGCCGCCGGGCTGCGATGTCTGCGGCGATTGCGCGAGTTGTCTGGGGCCGCTCACGGACGCGACGAGCAGCGCGCAGAGGAAGGCGAAAAAGGTTGCTGCCGGACGTTTCATTAGAAGGTCTCCGTCGGTGGGATTGAACGTCGGCCGGGGCCGACGCCGGGGGCGATTATAACTCTAACTCCACAGGGCGCGGGCGCGTTCGAGGTGCGCCGCGCGGTTTTTTTTCTTGACTCAGTTTCGCTCTGGCCTTAATCTCGGCCTCAGTTTTGGTGGGTTTCCGAACAAAGTTCGGCATATCATAATGCGACCGTTAACAACGGGCCATTCGGCGTCAAGTGAAACAGCCCGCGCCGTCGGCGTAACGGCAAGCTCCACCGCCTCGTCTCAACCCTCGCGTTCGTTCAGACCGTTCGTGTAAGCAGAGCCCGTTCGTGTTTTCGAGTCTCCCCTATGCGACGCATCAATCTTAAGAAGGCCAGTGTCGCCCGCTCCGACACCATCCGCCACATCAACCGCCAGATCGTGCTCAACTACGTCCGCGAGCGCGCGCCCATCTCGCGCGCCCTGATCGCGCAGGAGACGGCGTTGCAACGCTCCACCGTCTCGCTCATCGTGGACGAGCTGATGGAGCGAGGCCTCATCGAAGAGATTGAGGGCGAGTCCACCGGCGGGCGCCCGCCCAACCTTCTGCGCCTGCGCGCCGCCGGCCCCGTCGCGCTCGGCGTGGACGTGAGCACCAAGCGGACGATGCTCGCCACCAGCGACCTCGCCGGGCGCGTCATCGACCGCGAGAGCTTCCAGACAGACCCCGACGCCGACGCGACTTTCGAAAAGATATTGGAGTGCGCGGGCCGGCTCATCAAGCGAGGGCAGGGGGTCGAGGGCATCGGCGTCAGCGTCCCCGGCCTGGTCGAGCCCGAGCGCGGCAACGTCATCTTCATCCCGCACTACAAGTGGCGCGACTGGGACGTGGCGAAGCGCCTGAAGCAGGCGTTGGGGCTGCCCGTCAGGATCGACAACGACGCGAACGCGACGGCGCTGGCGGAGCTTTGGTTCGGGCGGCCCGAGATTCGTGAAGTGCGCGACTTCGTCATGGTCCTGGTCGAGGAGGGCTTGGGGACGGGGCTCGTCTTCGACGGGCAGGTCTACCACGGCGACGCGGGCGCGGCGGGCGAGTTCGGCCACATGACCATCGGCGCGGGCGCGCCCGTCGCCTGCGCCGCGGGCAACTACGAGTGCTGGGAGGCGTTCGCCTCGGAGCGCGCGGCGCTGGCCCGTTACGCGAGGCTCTCGACCCGCGGCGACGCAGCCGCGGGCGGCTGCGTCACGGGGGTGGTGGACGAGGCGCGCCGCGGCGCGGCGGCGGGCCGCGCCCCCCG
>CAXTSK010000201.1:0-8508 GCA_964246655.1 uncultured Pyrinomonadaceae bacterium | reverse complement strand
GCATCATCACCGGCGTCATCTGGTCGCGCGCGCGCAGCGTCCGCATGTTCCACAACGACCCGACCGAGTTCTTCGCGCTCCTGACGTGGGTCGTCTACCTCGCCCTGCTCCACTACCGCGTCCAATGGCGCGGGCGCAAGGCCGCCTGGCTCGGCGTCGGCGGCTTCACGCTCGTCCTCTGCACCTTCGTCGGCGCCGTCCTGCTCGGCGGCTTCCACGTCATGCGTTAAAGACCCATGCGCTTGCCCTTTTCGCTGCCCGTTCCGTCAACCAGAAAGGAGAGACAAAGATGACCAGTGATGAACTCGAACGGGCGATAGACTTTCTGCTCAAGAGCCAAGCAAATCACGAGGCTCGCATGCAAGAACTCACCGGACGCCAACAAGAAATCGCCGAGCGCCAAGCGAAGACGGACGAGCAGTTGGCTCGAACGGACGAGCAGTTGACTCGAACGAATGAGCAGTTGGCTCGAACGAATGAGCAGTTGGCTCGAACGAATGAGCAGCTCAGGCAGTTATCCGAAAACGTGGACTTTTTTGCCGACACCCAAAGGCACATCATGCAGGTGATGATGCAAACGCTCGAAGCGCAAGCTAAGGCTAACAAGGATTTGCGCGACGCTGACAACTCACTAAGAGCATCGGACGAGTCGCTACGCGCTGCCATGACCGAACTGGCTATGAGGCAAGGACGGACTGAGGCCACGGTGGACAGGCTCTCCCAGAAGGTCGAGGCGTTGGTTAAGATCGTGGAGGAGGAACGCAACGGCGGGCGGTAGGAGATGTCGATAGTTCTCGTCGGACTCAACCACAAGACCGCGCCCGTGGAGGTGCGCGAGCGCCTCGCGTTCAGCGACGAGGCGTGCGCCGAGAGTCTGCGCGCGCTCGTGGACGGCGAGGTCGTGCGCGAGGGTTTGATCGTTTCGACCTGCAACCGCGTCGAGATACTGGCCGCCTCCCCGCGGCAGAAGGGCGAGGACGCCGTCGGGCGCCTGAGCGAGTTCATCAGCAGCGCGCGCTCCGTCCCCGTCGAACTCTTCAGCGGCCACCTCTACACGCACGCCGACGAGGCCGCCGTCCGCCACGTCTTCCGCGTCGCCTCCTCGCTCGACTCGATGGTCGTCGGCGAGCCTCAAGTCCTCGGGCAAGTGCGTCACGCATACTCGCTCGCCGTAGAGGCGGGCACCGCCGGCCGCGTCCTCCACAAGCTCGTCCATCACGCCCTGCGCGTCGCCAAGCGCGTCCGCACGGAGACGGGCATCGCCGCCTCGGCCGTCTCCCTCAGCTTCACGGCCGTCGAGCTGGGGCGGAAGATTTTCGGCTCGCTGCGAGGCGCGACCGTGCTGCTCGTCGGCGCGGGCGAGATGGCCGAGTTGGCCGCGCAGCACCTCGCGGGCGCGGGCGCCGCGCGCGTGCTCGTCACCAACCGCACCTACGAGACGGCGCAGAAGCTCGCCGTCAAGTTCGGCGGCGAGGCCGTCGAGTTCGGCGCGCTCGAAGAGACCCTGGCGCAGGCCGACATCATCATCTGCTCGACGGGCGCGCGCGAGTACCTCATCACGCCGGAGATGGCCGAGCGCGCGCGCGCCGCGAGGAGGAACCGGCCGGCCTTCTTCATCGACATCAGCGTCCCGCGCAACGTAGACCCGGCGGTTGCAAAACTCGGCAACATCTTCGTCTTCGACGTGGACGACCTCGAAGCCGTCGTCGCCTCGAACATACGCGAGCGCGAGCGCGAGGCCGAGCGCGCCGAGCTGATCGTCGAGTCCGAGGTGATGCAGTTCCAGCAGGCCTTACGCGCGCTCGACATCGGCCCGACGGTCGGCGCGCTCAAGGACAAGCTGCGCCGCATCGCGCAGGAGGAGTTCGAGCGCCAGCGCCACCGTCTCGGCCCGCTCACGCCCGAGCAGGAGCAGGCCATCGAACAGATGCTCATCTCGGCCGTCAACAAGATTTCGCACCCCGTCATCCACCGCATGCGCCGCTCCTACGACGCGGGCGAAGAGACCGAGGTGCAAGCCTGGCGCGACATCTTCGGCCTGGAGGAGAACGGTGATGAATAGTGAAGGGTAAAAAGTGAATGGTTAAATCCCGGTTCTTCCATTCACTATTTACTATTCACTATTCACCGCTCTGGTATGAAGGAAATCATCATCGGTTCGCGCGGGTCGAAGCTCGCGCTGTGGCAGTCGGAGTGGGTGAAGGCGCGGCTCGAAGCGTTAGACCCCGAGGTCGAGGTCCGCATCGAGATTATAAAGACGATGGGCGACGTGCGGACTGACGTGCCGCTCTCGACCATCGGCGGGCAGGGCGCGTTCACGAAGGAGTTGGAGGTGGCGCTGCTCGACCGGCGCGTTGACGTGGCCGTCCACTCGCTCAAAGACCTGCCCACGGTCACGCCCGAGGGTCTCGCAATCACCGCGACGCCCGAGCGCGAAGACCCGCGCGACGCGCTCGTCCTGCGCGCCGGTGCGGAGGCACAGATAAAATCTTTGAAAGGTCTGGCCGAGGGCGCGGTCGTGGGCACGTCGAGCCTGCGGCGCATCGCGCAGTTGAAACACCTGCGGCCCGACGTGCAGATCAAAGACCTGCGCGGGAACGTGGACACGCGCCTGCGGAAGCTCGACGGGGGCGAGTACGACGCGCTCATCCTCGCGTCGGCGGGCCTCAGG
Source organism: uncultured Pyrinomonadaceae bacterium (assembly GCA_964246655.1). Taxonomy (GTDB): domain Bacteria; phylum Acidobacteriota; class Blastocatellia; order Pyrinomonadales; family Pyrinomonadaceae; genus QHXN01. The sequence continues at coordinate 5,837 of CAXTSK010000201.1, read as the reverse complement.
CGCCTCGGCTTCGGCGAGCGCATCAGCGCGGCCATCGGGCAGGCGGAAATGCTCTCGGCGGTCGGCCAGGGCTCGCTCGGCATCGAGACGCGCTCGGACGACGCGGAGACGAACGCGCTCGTCGCGCGACTCGACGACCCGCGGACGCGCGCCGCGGTGACAGCCGAGCGCGCGCTGCTGCGTTCTTTAGGCGGCGGCTGCCAGGTGCCCATCGCCGCGCACGCAACCGTCGAAGGCGGAAGGTTGAAGATAGACGGGCTCGTCGCCACACTCGACGGGACGCGGGTCTTGCGCGAGAGCCTCGACGGCGAGGCGTCGGACGCCGCGCGCATCGGCGAGGAGCTGGCCGCGAGACTTTTAGAGCGCGGCGCGGGCGAACTGCTCAGGGAGACGCCCGCCGAAGTGCCCGAGGATTGATGAGAGGCGCCGGGTCGAAACCCCTCGAAGGGCGGACGGTGATGATCATGCGCGCGCGCGAGCAGGCGGCGGAGTTCGCGGCCGAGCTTGAGTCTTACGGCGCGCGCGTCGTCGCCTGCCCGACTATCGAGATCGTCCCGCCCGCCTCCTACGCACAGCTCGACGAAGCTATGGAAAATCTCTTCGGCTACGACTGGCTCGTCCTCACCAGCGCGAACGCCGTCGAACACTTCCTCGCAAGACTTGAAGCCGCGGGCAAGGACGTGAGTGAGTTGGACGAGCTTCACGTCTGCGCCATCGGCGAGGCGACGGCCGCGCGACTCGTCGAGGCGCAAGTGCACGTCGATGTTATCCCCGAGAAGCCGCGCGCAGAGGGCGGCGTCGAAGCGCGCCAAATATCCCCCGCCGGTCGCGCGCAGTGCCCCCGCTGGAACTTCCGCCCGCCCCGCGCGGCCGGCGCGCGCGACTTCCTGCCGCGCGCCCTGGAAGCGGCCGGCGCCCGCTGCGACGTGGTCGAAGCCTACCGCACCGTCCGCCCCGAGACGACCGACCGCGCGCGCGCCGAGGCGCTGCTCGTCGGCGGCGGGGTCGATTGCGTCACCTTTACAAGCTCTTCCACGGTGCACAACTTCGCCCAACTCTTCGACACGCGCGACCTGCGCCCGCTGCTCCAGGGCGTGCGCGTCGCCTGCATCGGCGCGGTCACGGCCGAGACCGCGGCCGAGTACGGCCTGCGCGCGGACATCGTCCCCGTCGAGTCGAACGCGCGCGCACTCGCACGCGCCGTCGCCGACTTCTACTATCAAGCTTCGTAGGCGACCGCGCCGGGCGGCGCCCGAAACCTTTTTCCTTTTGAGCTAACTTGCTACACTCGTCACATGCCTAAGGGGCGCATCCTCATCGTCGACGACGAACCCGTGATAGCCGAGTCTTTGAGCGAGCTGCTCGAAGGCTGGGGCTACCAGACCGCCATGGCGTCCGACGGCCTGCAAGGTCTCGCGAAGGTCGAGGAGTTCCGCCCGTCGGTCGTCGTCTCGGACGTATACATGCCGCGCCTCGACGGCTTCGGGCTGCTGCGCGAAATGCGCGAGCTGCACCCAGAGACGGCCGTCATCCTCCTCACCGGCCAGGGCACGGTCGAGATGGCTCTGCGCGCCATACAGGAAGAGGGCGCGTTCCACTACCTCGAAAAACCCATCGACTTCGACAAGCTCCGCCTCGTCGTCGAGCGCGCCAACGAGTACGCCGAGGCGCGGCGCGAGAACCTCGCGCTCCGGCTCCAACTGCGCGACCGCGGCGCCTTCGGCGAGCTGGTCGGCGCGAGCGAGCCGATGCGCCAAATCTACGCGCTCATCGAGCAGGTGGCGCCCTCCTCTGCTTCGGTCTTACTCACCGGCGAGTCCGGCACGGGCAAGGAGCTGTGTGCGCGCACGATTCACAACCTGAGCCCGCGCAAGAACAACGCCTTCGTCGCCATCAACTGCTCGGCCATCCCGGAGACTTTGATGGAGTCGGAGCTGTTCGGGCACGAACGTGGGGCGTTCACCGGCGCGGCCGCGCGGCGCTTAGGCTGCTTCGAGTTGGCGAACGGCGGGACGCTGCTGCTCGACGAAATCTCCGAGATGCCCGTCTCGCTTCAGGCGAAGCTCCTGCGCGTGCTCGAAGACAGGAAGATTCGGCGGCTCGGCGGCTCTTCAGAGATGCCGGTTGACGTGCGCGTGCTGGCGGCGACGAACCGCGACCCGCAGGGCGCCGTCCGCGCGGGCACGTTCCGCGAAGACCTGCTCTACCGCCTCAACGTCATCACGGTCGAGCTGCCGCCGCTGCGCAAGCGCAAAGAGGACATCCCCCTGCTCGCGCAGCACCTCGTCGTGCAACTGGCCGAGCGGCACGCACGACCCGCAAAGCTCTTGAGCCCCGCGGCGGTCGAAGCGCTTCAGTCGCACTCGTGGCCGGGCAACGTCCGCGAGCTGCGCAACGTCATCGAGCGCGCCGTCATCATCTGTTCGAGCGAGGTCATCGAGCGCCACCACCTCGCGCCTTACCCTTTGGAACAACGCGCGCAGAGCCGCGGCGAAGACACCATCACGCTCCCCGTCGGCACGCCCATCGACGAGGTCGAGCGGCGCATGATCCTGCGCACGCTCCAGAAGACCGAGAACAACAAGACGCGCGCCGCCGAGCTTCTCCAGATCAGCCTCAAGACCCTGCATAACAAACTGCGCCTCTACCGCGAGCAGGGGCTCCTGCCACACCCGGAAGAGGCGTTGGAGCGCGCCCCCTTCGGCGACCACGAAGACGCCCTCAGCGCCCGCGGCCGCGGCGACTGAATCCCCTCCGCTGTTACGAGTCGGCACTTTCCCGTGACGAAACGGAAGAAACTTTCGCGCGCCCGCGCCGCGCCGGAGGATTGCTATCGACTTCCGCGCCCGGGCTGAACTACTATTGCGCTTCGTACAGGGCCGTTCACACTTCTGCACCACACACACGGGAGAGGATTATGCGTAAACTTTTACTGGCGCTTGCCTGCGTCGCCGCCTCGGCCGTCCACGCCTCGGCGCAGTCCGCCGACGAGATCGTCGAGAAGTTCATCAAGACCGTCGGCGGCATGGAGAAGATTCAGGCCGTCAAATCCTTGCGCCGCGTGGGCAAGTACACCGGCGGCGGCGGCTTCGAGGCCGCGGTCATCGAGGAGAACCGGCGCCCCAACCTCGTCCGCCAGGAGTTCAACATCCAGGGCATGACCGGCGTCAACGCCTACGACGGCAAGACGGGCTGGAAGATCGAGCCGTGGAACGGCAAGAAGGACGCCGAGGCGCTGAGCGAGGAGGAGATGAAGACCATCATCGAAGACTCTGACTTGGACGGCCCGCTCGTCAACTACCGTGCGAAGGGCGTGAAGGTCGAGTACGTCGGGATGGACGAGGTCGAGGGCACGGACACCTACAAGCTCAAGGTGACGCTGGCAAGCGGCGACGTGCGCATCTACTACATGGACACGGACTACTACGTCCCCATCAAGATCGACACGAAGCGCATGATCCGCGGGGCCGAGCGCGAGTACGAGACCATCCTCGGCGACTACAAGGAGGTCGGCGGCTGGTACATCCCCTTCTCCGTCGAGACCGGCGTCAAGGGCAACCCCAACCGCTCGAAGGTAACCTACGAGAAGATCGAGGCCAACGTCTCCCTCGACGACTCGCGCTTCGCCAAACCGGCCGTCAAGTCTGCGCCGGCCGGCGCCCCCGACGCCTCAACCACCGACCCGAAGGAGACGACGAAGGCCGAACCCGCCAAGCCTCCGACCAACTGAGAAGGATTCCCCGATGATGAACAGAAGACTCTTACGCCGACTCTCGTCAACCATCTTCGGCTTCACACTCGCCGCCTCCTTCACGGCCCTCGCGCAGACGCCGCGCCCCGCCGGCCCGCAGTCGAACGCGCCGGTCAAGGTCGATTCCGAGACCGTCTCGGGCCTCGGCGCGCGCAACATCGGCGCGGCGCAGATGTCGGGCCGCGTCGCTGCCATCGACGCCGTGCAGGAGGGTCAGAGGCTCACGGTCTACGTCGGCTCGGCCTCGGGCGGCGTGTGGAAGTCGGTCAACGGCGGCACGACGTTTAAGCCCGTCTTCGACGAGCAGCCCGTCCAGTCCATCGGCGCCGTCACCATCGACCCGAAGAACTCGAAGGTCGTCTGGGTCGGCACGGGCGAAGCCTGGACGCGCAACTCGGTCTCGGTCGGCGACGGCGTCTACAAATCCGTTGACGGCGGCGACAACTGGACGAACGTCGGGCTTAAAGACTCCGAGCGCATCGCGAAGATTCTGGTTGACCCTTCGAACACGGACACCGTTTACGTCTGCGCGCCGGGCAAGCTCTGGAGCGACTCGGACGAGCGCGGCGTCTACAGGACGAGCGACGGCGGGAAGACCTGGACGAAGGTCTTGAAGGGCGGCAATCTTTCGACCGGCTGCTCGATGATGTCGATGGACGAGTCGAACCCGAAGACCATCTACGCGGGCATGTGGGACTTCAGGCGTAAGGGCTGGACGTTCCGCTCGGGCGGCGACACGCCCGAGAACCCGAGCGCCAGCGGCCTCTTCAAATCGACGGACGGCGGCGCGACGTGGACGGAGCTGACCGAGGCGAGCGCGAAGGGCCTGCCGCCGAAGCCCTGGGGGCGCGTGGCCGTGACGGTCGCGCCTTCGAAGCCGAACGTCGTCTACGCCGCCATCGAGGCGGTCATCCCGAAGGACGGGCTTTACCGTTCGGACGACGGCGGGAAGACGTGGGCACAGCTCGACCGCAGCCAGAACATGATCTGGCGGCCGTTCTACTTCTCGAACCTCATCGTCGATCCGAAGGACGAGAACAAGATTTACAAGCCAGACCTCTCGCTCATCGTGAGTAACGACGGCGGCCGAAGCTTCTCGAACATCTCGGGCGGCGCGCACGGCGACTTCCACGACGTGTGGGTCAACCCCAACAACACCGACCACCTCATCATCGGCGACGACGGCGGGCTCTGGTACTCCTACGACGGCGGCAACCGCTGGTGGAAGGCGCAGAACTTGCCCATCTCGCAGTTCTACCACGTGAGCGTGGACAACGAGCGGCCTTATCAGGTCTACGGCGGGTTGCAGGACAACTCTTCGTGGGTCGGGCAGTCCGAATATCCCGGCGGCATCGCCAACGCGCAGTGGGAGAACATGTACGGTGGCGACGGCTTCTGGATGTTCGCAGACCCGGCCGACCCCGAGTACATCTACGCCGAGGCGCAGGGCGGCTACATCGGCCGCGTCAACCGCAAGACGCACGAGTCGCGCGACATCAAGCCGCTACCCGCGTACAAGGAGGGCAAGCTGCGCTTCAACTGGAACGCGCCCATCCACCTGAGCCCGACGCAGAGGGGGACGATCTACCTCGGCTCGCAGTTCCTCTTCCGCTCGCGCGACCGCGGGCAGACGTGGGAGCGCGTCTCCGGCGACCTGACGACCAACGACCCCGAGAAGCAGAAGCAGGAGCAGTCGGGCGGCGTCACCGTGGACAACTCCGCAGCCGAGATGCACACGACCATCTACGCCATCGCCGAGTCGCCGAAGAACGCGAACGTCGTCTGGGTCGGCACCGACGACGGCAACGTGCAGTTGACGCGCGACGGCGGCAAGACGTGGGCGAACGTCGTCGGCAACGTCCGAGGCGTCCCGAAGAACGCGTGGGTCTCTTACATCGACGCCGGGCGCTTCGCCGAGGGCACGGCCTTCGTCACCTTCGACGCGCACACGTTCGGCGACATGAAGCCCTACGTCTACAAGACCGAAGACTTCGGCAAGACTTGGACGGCACTTATCCCCGCGGGGTCGCCCGTGCGCGTAGCCGCGCACGTCGTCCGTCAAGACCTCGTCAACAACGACCTGCTC
>CAXTSK010000200.1:5405-8517 GCA_964246655.1 uncultured Pyrinomonadaceae bacterium | reverse complement strand
GCGTGGCTCTACCGCGGTCACGCTGTTGTTAACGACGGCGTGGGTCGCGCTGCGTTGGGAGAGGGCGAGCGGGCGGCGGCCGTCGGGCTCTACACGCTGGCGGCCAACGGGCTCGCGCTGACGCTTCTGACTCTGGACTTGAGCGACTACTTCGGCCGCCAGAAGTCACTCTCCGAAGGGCTCGCGCGCGAGCGCGCGGAGGGCGCGCGGCAGTTCTCTCTGACGGCGCTGTGGTCGATCTGGGGCGCGGGGCTCGTCGCCTACGGGGTCGGGCGCGCGCAGCGCGTGGCGCGCTACGCGGGGCTCTCGCTGCTGGTGCTGGCGACGGTGAAGGCGCTCGCCATAGACCTCCCGTTCTACGACGCCGTGTGGCACGCGCCGCTCCTCAACCACACGTTCCTCGCCTTCGCGCTGCTCGTCGCGGGCTACGCCGCGGCCGTGCGCCTCTACGCGCGCGGGGATGAGAAGGTGACCGACGAGGAACGCTCGGTCGTGCCCGTCCTGGTCGTCGTGGCCAACGTGCTCGCGCTCGTCGCGCTGAGCGCGGAGGCGGTCGGCTACTTCGAGTCGCGCAGGGTTCTGGGCGCGGACGCGGGCACGCAGCGCGACGTTGGGCTGGCGAAGCAGTTGTCTCTGTCGGTCGTGTGGGCGGTCTACGGCGCGGGGCTCCTGCTCGTGGGTCGCGTGGGTCGCTCGCGGCTGCTGCGTCTGATGGCGCTCGCGCTGTTGGGGCTGACGACGCTCAAGGTCTTCCTCCTCGACCTCTCGGCGCTCGACCGCGCCTACCGCATCGTCTCCTTCATCGTGCTCGGCGCGATTCTGCTCGCCGTCTCCTACCTCTACCAGAAGAGCCAGCAGCGCGCGGCGACCGAAGACTCGAACCAGGAGGAGGCGCCGCCCGCGCCCGACACGAGCGAGGCGGCTGGGTGACAGCCGCCGCCCCCGAACGGTGCGTATAAGTGGTGTAGCGGCGGCGCACATTTCAATTGACACTCGCGGCGGGTCGTCATAAGCTGCGCACCGTTTCACATAAGGGCCTCCCGGCCGCACACTGACCGGGGGTCGTCTTACCATCCGGCATTCGAATCGCCTCGTCCCTGTCACACCTCCTGACCGAAGGAGCTACCGATGTCTCTCCGCGCCCGAACTTCTCGACGTGCCCTCTACCTGTTCCTGTTGGCCTCGGCCTACATCGTCTGCCTGATCCTGCTCGGCGCCGTGCGCGCGCAGGCGCAGCCCCCCACGCCCGGCGCGAACGCCAACCGCGAGGCCCCCTCGAACGTCAACAATGCCAACAGCAACACCAACATCAACGGCAGCGGCAACAGCAACGCCAACATGGTGGGTAATGCGAACCCCGGCGCCACGGACAACGCGAATGGCGGGGGCGGCGCGAAGCTCTGCCTTCCGGGGAGTCTGTGTTTTGAAGGCCCGCCGTTGTTGATGTTTGGCATCGTGGCCTTGCTGGTTCTGGCCGTCTTAATCCTTGTCTGGCGCGCGCCCGGAGTGGTCGGGCAGCTCATCAAAGCGTCTGGGGGGAAGATTGGGTGGATAATCGGCGGCCTCCTCGCCGTCGTCGCCATCCTCCTGTTAGTCGTGTTCCTCGTCGGCTTGTCGTTCGGCCGTGGCGCGAGCGTGGAGGCCGCCAGCAAGACGAACCCGCCCGCCGCGCCGACCCCGACGCCAACTTCACCTCCGAGCCCGGCGCCGACGCCTACGCCGAGTCCGACACCCACGCCGAGGCCGACACCCACGCCGAGTCTGACGCCCACGCCGAGTCCGACGCCGACGCCTTCGCCCACACCACAGCCGACGCCCTACGAGCTGACGGTCGGGGAGGTGAGCCTGCGCGGGCAGCAGCCGAAGGCGGGAGAACTGGCCGAGGCGGGGCTCGGCGACACGATTCTCGTCAAAGTCAATAACCTCGCGGAGGAGATAAAAAGGCAGCAGGCGGCGAAGGAGCCCGTCGCCTCCCAACTCGACTGGGGGAGCCTGGTGCTGTTCATCGACAGCATCGAGATGAAGAATCTCAACCCCGAGGGCTTCGACCCTTCGGGTAACCAGTTGGCGTTCAAGCTGAGCGACGGCGACGACGAGACGAAGAAGGCTTGGAAGAGCCTGCTGGCGAAGCCCGAAGGGGCGACGCGCCCGGTCAAGGTGAGCGTCGGGCAGGAGGGGAAGCTGCCGTGGCCGGTCGCCGGCACGCCCGAGAAGAAGTTGAACCTTCGGCTCTACGACTCGTGGCGACTGAAGCTCTACGCCGTGCTGTTCCTGCTCGCGCTGTTGTTCTTCATCTGGCTCGCCAGGACGGGGGAGATTATCCGCGACTCACAGCCGCCGGAGCCTCCCGAGGGCGCGAGGAGGCCGTACAGCCTCGCGCGCACGCAGGTCGCGTGGTGGACTTTCATTATCTTCGGCTCGTTCCTGTTCCTCTGGCTGGTGACGAACGACTACAACACCATCACCGCCTCGTCGCTGGTGCTGCTCGGCATCGGGACGGGCACGGCGCTGGGCGCGGCGATGGTGGACTCGAACAAACGCGAGTCGGTGAACAAGGACTTGCGCACACTCAAGCCGCGCCGGGACAAGCTGGACGAGGAGGTCAAAGCTCTCAGGGCGCAGGTCGCGGGCGTCGAGGCGAAGCAAAAGGCCAGCCCGCCCACCGCCACGCCGGAAGAGGTCGCCGCGCTGAGCGGCCAGCGGGCGGAACTGGCCGCCAAGGAGGCGGAGTTAGAGCAGTTGAACGTGGAGGTGGCGGACGTGGAGTCGGCGCGGAGCAAGCCCGTCTCGGAGGGGTTCGGCTCGGACTTGCTGTGCGACGTGAACGGCGTGGCGATCCACCGCCTGCAAATCGTTCTCTGGACGATCACGCTCGGCATCATCTTCCTCCGGTCGGTCTGGACTAACTTACAGATGCCGGAGTTCGACGACATACTGCTGGCGCTGATGGGCATCAGCGGCGCGACGTACATCGGCTTCAAGATTCCCGAGCGTCAGAGTGAGCCGGGCGAGACGCCGACGCCGACACCGCCCACCCCGCCGACACCGCCAACTCCCCCAACTCCGCCGACACCGCCTGCGCCGCCCGCGCCGCCCGTTGAGCCTGTCGATC
>CAXTSK010000200.1:0-5341 GCA_964246655.1 uncultured Pyrinomonadaceae bacterium | reverse complement strand
CCGCCGAGTCAGCCTGTCGAGTCCTCCGTCAACCCGGATGGCGTGAGCGGACAGGGCAATGTCGGCGTTGAGAACGCGGAAGCCACGCCGGACGAGAGCCAGAACGCGGCGTTTGACGAAGACTTCGATGAGGCGGAAGCCGGGGAGCAAGAGGGGAAGCAGAGCCCGGGCTAAAGGTGCGTGCGTGCCCCGGGTCAGCCGCGCGCGTGTGCGCCCACGGCGTCTTCGGCGTGCGCGCGCTCGACCTCTTCGCCCATGCGGCCCGTGAGCATCAGCGCCACCATCTTGTAGTCTCCGGCGAGTGACCAGAGTGGGTGCTTGAAGGTGGCCGGGCGGTTGTGCTCGACGAAGAAGTGGCCGACCCACGCGGCGGCGTAGCCGGGCACGAGCGCGACCGGTAGCCAACGCCAACGCCCCGTCGCCGCCAGCGCGACGAGCAGTGCCGTCCCCGTCAAAGTCCCCGCCAGGTGCAGCGCGCGCGTCCCCGCACGGCTGTGCTCGCGCACGTAGAAGGGCCAGAACTCGGCGAACGTCTTCATCTCACGCTCAGACATATCGCTCTCCTGAAAGTAGACAGTAGTCAGTGGTCAGTAGAAAGAAGTGGTTGCCGCCTTTTTCTACTGACTACTGACTACCGCTTTTGAACAGGCGGCCGTAGTCTTCCGAAGAGGCGGGCGCAACGCGCGCGAGTTGCAGGTTCTCTTCGACGTGAGCGCGGCGGCTCATGCCGACGAGCGCCGTGGTGACGCCGGGCGTGGAGCGCGTGAACTGGATGGCCGTCTGCGCGTCGGTCGAGAGCGAGCCGAGCGGTTCGCGGACGCGCTCCGGCAAGTCGCGCGCGACCTTGCCCTGCATCATGGAGGCGCTGGCGACGACCGTCACGCCGAGCGCCTCCGCCGCTTCGAGCAGAGAGACACGCGCGCCTTCGTGCGTGTGGTTGTCCACGACGAGCGCCTCGGGCATCGAGAGGTTGAAGGGGAGTTGGACGAAGCGGAAGCCGTGGCCTTCGCCGCCCGCCTCGCGCGCCAGCTCCCACATGCCTTCGAGCGGATGGTGGCCGCGCGTGCCCTCCTTCGCGCGAAAGCCGTTCCACGTCGCCACGCCGTAGAAGCGCAGGCGGCCTTCGGCGCGCTCGCGCTCCAACTGCTCGAAGGCCGCGCGCAGTCGCGCGTCGAACTCTTCGCGGGAGACGACCTGAAGCTGCGTCTCCGGGTTGTGGATGTAGTAAACGTCTATCGTCTCAAGCCCCGTGTTGCGGAGCGACTGCGCGACCTGGTGCGCGAGGTAGCCGGGCGTCATGCAGTGGCTCCCGGCGACGATGTCCGAGAGCTGGATGACGCCGGGCGCGATGAACGTCTCCTCGACGTAGGCGCGCACGCCGGCCTGACCCGCGGGCGGGTGCGTGTCGAAGGGGAGGTAGCCGCCCTTCGTGCAGACGACGAGTTCTTCACGCCCTACGCCAGCGGTCGTCAAACTCTTTATCGCCTCGCCGACGGAGCGCTCGCTGCGCTGGAAGCGGTAGTTGGCCGCGGTGTCGATGACGTTCACGCCCAGCTCGACGGCGCGCGTGATGGCTTCGGCGTAAGAGCGGTCGGTCTCCTCGTCGGCGTCGCCGAGGTACGTGCCGACGCCGACGGAGGAGAGCCAGAGGTTCTGCTCGAAGCGGAAGTGTCCTTCGGCGGTCGTATCGCGGAAGCGCTCGCGGTAGCGTGTCGTCCCTTCGGTCGTGGCGTGGCCCGGCAGAGTCATAAGCCCTCAGTCCCCCTCGTCTTGTGCGGTAAGTTCGCGCGCGAGTTTAGCACAGCTTCAACTAGAGGGAGGCTGTGTGTTAGGGTTGGGCACACCCATGAGCACGGACGGACATGACGGCGGCGGGCGCGCGGGCACGCTCGATTTACCGCAGGGAGAGTTGGAGGAGTTGGGCCGCGCGTTCGGCCGGATGGCGCTCGAATATCTGAGCGAGCCGGAGGCGCTGCCGGTCTTCCCCGAAACATCGGCCCAGAAACTTTACGGTCTTTCTGGCGGCGGGCGGCCCGCGGAGGGCGTGGGGCTCGAAGCGTTGACGCGCGCGTGCGCGGAAGTCTTCAGGCAGAGCAGGCAGAACGGCCACCCGCGCATGTTCGGCTACGTCGCCTCGCCCGCGACGCCCGTCGGCGCGTTCGCGTCGCTGGCGGCGGCGGCGCTCAACTCGAACGTCACGTCGTGGCGCTCTGCGCCGGGGCCGACGCAGATAGAACAGACAGCCGTCCGCTGGCTCGCGGAGTTGATCGGGTTCAAGGCCGAGGGCTTGAACGAGAATTGCGGCGGGCTTTTGACGAGCGGCGGCTCGATGGCGAACCTCAACGCGCTCTTCGTCGCGCATCGGACTTACGCGCGCGATGCTTCGCGCAAGGGTCTCTGGGGCGAGCGCGCGCCCGCGACCCTGTACGCGTCAGACCAGGTGCATCTTTCGATTCCGAAGGCCGCGGACATCCTCGGCTTCGGGCGCGAGCAGGTGCGCGTCGTGCCTTCTGACAATAACTTCTGCATCGACGTGCGGCATTTGCGCGAGCACATCGAATCAGACGTGCGCGCGGGCCTGCGCCCCTTCTGCGTCGTGGCGAGCGCGGGCACGGTCTCGACGGGCGCAGTCGATGCTTTGAGTGAGGTCGCGCGTGTCGCGCGCGACAACTCGCTCTGGTTCCACGTTGACGGCGCGTACGGCGCGCTCGCGGCGAGCACCCATGCTAAGCGCGCGCTCTTTAAAGGAATCGAAGAGGCCGACTCGGTCTCGCTCGACCCGCACAAGTGGCTCTACACGCCTTTAGGCTGTGGCTGCCTCCTCTTCCGCGAGCCCGAGCGCACGCGTGCGGCGTTCGCGGGCACGGAGGAGGGCTACATCAAAGTCTTCGAGCGCGAGGAGGCGGAGGCGTTCGCCTTCTGGGATTACGGCACGGAGTTGTCCAGACCTTTCCGCGCGCTCAAGGTCTGGGCGACGCTTTCGTACTACGGCGCGCGCCGCATCGCGGCGGCGATTGAAGAGGACTGCGCGACGGCCTCCTACATGGCCGAGCGTATCAACGCCTCTGAAGACTTCGAATTGCTCGCGCCGCCCACGCTCGGCATCTGCTGCTTCCGCTACGCGCCCGCCGACGTTCGACGCGGACTCGAAGACGAAGGGAAGCGGGACGAGCTTAACGCGCGGCTCGACGACCTGAACGAGCGCGTCATGCAACGCGTCCAGCGCGGCGGCGAGGCTTACGTCTCGAACGCGAGCTTGCGCGGCCGTTTCGCCCTGCGCGCTTCGATAACGAACTACCGCACGACGCGCGATGACATCGACCGAACGCTCGAAGTCGTCCGCCGCGCCGCGCGCGAACTGGAAAGCTAAAGCAATTTCAAATTTGAAATTTCAAATCTCAAATTCTTCTATGGAAGTGACAGGGGGCGAGTTCGAGCGGGAGTTGCGCGTGGGTGTGGAACTTGCGCGGCGCGCGGGCGAGGCGGCGCTGGGCTTCTACGGGAAGCCCATGCGCGTCGAGCACAAGGATGAGTTCGACGAGCCCGTGACGCAGGCCGACCGCGCCGTCAACGAGTTGATCGTGCGCGCGCTGCGCGAGGAGTTCCCCGACGACGGCGTGCTCGCGGAAGAGTCGGTCGATACCGACCGCCGCATCGGGCGCGCGCGCGTGTGGATGATCGACCCCATCGACGGCACGAAGGGCTTCATCGCGGGCACGGGCGACTTCTGCGTGCAGATCGGACTGGCCGTCGAGGGGCGTGCGGCGCTCGGCATCCTCTACGCGCCCGCGACCGACGTGCTCTACTGGGCCGCGCGCGGCCACGGCGCGTGGGTCGCGCGCCCGACCTCGGAGGCGGACGCGGCCCTGAAGACGGAACGCCTGGGCGGCACGACCGAGGCGGAGTTGGGCCGCATGCGCCTGGCCGAGAGCCGCTCGCACCGCGGGCCGCGGATGGATTCGTTGGTGAACGCGCTCGGCGTCCGCGCGGAGGTGAAGAGCCATTCGGTCGGCATCAAGGTCGGGCTTTTGGTCGAGAAGCAGGCCGACCTCTACATACATCTTTCGCCGAAGACGAAGCAGTGGGATACGTGCGCGCCCGAGGCCGTGTTGACGGAGGCGGGCGGGCGCATGACCGACGTGTTCGGCGGCCCCATGCTTTACAACACGCCCGACGTGCTCAACCGCAACGGGCTCGTCGCCTCGAACGGCGCGGCGCACGAAGAGGTGATCGCGCGGCTCGGCTCTCTGCTCGCGGAGTGGGGACGCGTGCGCGCTTGAGTTTTGTCGGTTCTTAAATTCAAACAGGTAAAGAAGGAGAAGAGAATGAAGCGAACAGGTTCCGCCGTGTGGCAGGGTGGCATCAGGGACGGCAAGGGGACGGTCTCGACCGAGAGCGGCGTGCTCGACGGCGCGCAGTACTCTTTCAGCACGCGCTTCGAAGACGGCAAGGGGACGAACCCCGAAGAGCTTCTGGCCGCGGCGCACGCGGGCTGTTTCTCGATGGCGCTCTCGAAGCAGTTGAACGACGCGGGCTTCACGGCCGACTCGATTAACACGACCGCCTCCGTCCGTCTGGAGAAGACCGACGCCGGCTTCAGCATCACCAAGGTTCACCTCGACGTGACGGCGCGCGTGCCCGGCGCCGACGCCGCGGCCTTCGAGACGGCCGCCAACAACGCCAAGGCTGGCTGCCCCGTCTCGCGCCTCTTCAACGCCGAGATCACTTTGGACGCGAAATTGGAGGAGTAGAAGTAGTCAGTAGCCAGTAGCCAGTAGCGCTCCGTGTCGCTCTCGTTGAGGATGACAGCCGCAGGGTTCGAGCGACAAATGCTTTTCTACTGGCTACTGGCTACCGGCTACTGACTACTGTTTTTATGTCTGACTCACGACAGCGTGTTTCGAGCGGGTCGCCATACGAATCGATCATCGGCATCTCGCGGGCGGTGCGCGCGGGGAACTTCGTCTGCGTCGCGGGCACGGCGCCGCTCGATGCCGCAGGGCGGACGGGCGCGCCGGGCGACGCGGGCGCGCAGGCGCGACGCTGCTTCGAGATAGTCGCGCGCGCGCTCGAAGAGTTGGGCGCGGGCCTGCCGGACGTGGTGCGCAAGCGCATCCTGCTCACGCGCATCGAGGACTGGGAGGCGGTCGCGCGCGTCCACGGCGAGTTCTTCCGCGACGTGCGCCCCGTCAACACCGTCATGCAGGTCTCGCGCTTCATCGACCCCGACTGGCTCGTCGAGGTCGAGGCCGACGCCGTCGTTGATTGATTGCGGAATGCGGATTTCGGATTGCGGATTAAGGATTGATGAGAAGCACGCTGTCTGAAATCTTCCTTAAAT
>CAXTSK010000199.1:0-8522 GCA_964246655.1 uncultured Pyrinomonadaceae bacterium | reverse complement strand
CTCCTTGCGCTGGTCGGCGGGGATGCCGAGCGCGTGCACCAACTCCACCACGTCTGCCGGCCCGCCGTTGCGGACGATGGATGGCTGCATGGTGTCCGTCCCCACGCTCGCGTTGGCGAGCGCCTTCAGCACCGCGACGAGGTCGTCCTTGTTGAGCTTGAGGGCGAAGAAGTGCTGGCTCACCTCGATGTCGTCGTCGTCGCCGATGGCGCCGAGGGTGTTGCCCGCGTTGCGTGGGTCTTCCTTGCTGCCCGAGCCCGGCCAGGAGGGCGTCGAGACCTGGAGCACGAAGCCTTCGCCGCCCTGGTTCCAGGCCACCATGCCTTTCGAATGGCCCCAGGGCGAATCGAGGTTGGCTATCGGCTGCCCGTAGAACTGATCGTTCCACAGCACGTAATGATACCCGGGGTTGTTATAGACCTGCGCGAAGGTGGCCCCGAGCGGATCGTCGTAGGTCGCGCCGAGACAGCCGTCGCCTTTGACCAGCGTCGGGTTCTGGCTCGTCGCGTAGACGTACTGCTGGCTGTGCCCGTTCTGATACTCCTCCACGACGCCCCCGAAGATTCCGGGCGTGCCCACCGCCGGGGCCGTCCCGTCGTCCGTGCAGCCCGGGAACGAAGCGGCGTTGAACTTGAACGCGAACATCCAATCGACCGGCTGGTCCTTGCCGGCCAACGGGGTCGGCGCGGGCAGTGGCGCGCTGCTGCTCATGTGGGAAGTCCCTCCTTCGGTTGTTGACGGCGGGCCGGATGGAAGCGTGGCGCTGTCGTTTACGCGGGGTTGGTGATCGGTCAGATGAAAGAAGGGCGGCCGCGATAATGCTTTTAAAGCGCCGCCCTGCCCCGCGGTCTCGAATCCGGCGGGGATGTTATGATTACTCCCTCGGACTGTCAAACAAATAATTCAGGAGATACCGCCGCCCGGAGGAGGTCTCCACGAGGGGGCGAAAGTGAACTTGCGCGCCAAGCCCCCTTCGGTCCCGTTGCGCGGAGGCCGGCGACTCTGCTACTGATACACGTCTCGCCCGAAGACCACAGGACACAGACGGAGGGAACCCGAATGGCACGTCGCAGATCGTTAACGCTCGCCTGCGCACTCCTCATTTTCATTATGGCCGGCACGTCCGCCGCGCAGACGACGGAGTTGCCGAGCGAGACGCCTCAGAAGTTCACGCCGACGAACGAGGGATTCGAGTACACGCGCCGCGAGGTGATGATCCCGATGCGGGACGGCGTGAAGCTGCACACGGTCATTCTCGTGCCGAAGGGCGCGAAGGGGGCGCCGATACTGCTCACGCGCACGCCCTACGACGCCACGGCGCTGACGAGCCACGCCGAGAGTTCGCACCTCGGGCCAATCCTTCAGGGCTACGACAACGCGACGGACGTGATCGTCGAGGGCGACTACATCCGCGTCGTGCAGGACGTGCGCGGGAAGTACGGGTCGGAGGGCGACTACGTGATGAACCGCCCTCTGCGCGGGCCGCTCAACCCCACGAACGTTGACCACGCGACGGACACGTACGACACCATCGACTGGCTCGTTAAGAATACGCCTGAGTCGAACGGCAGGGTCGGCATCATCGGCCTCTCGTACGACGGCTACCGGCCTTTGATGGCACTCGACAACCCGCACCCGGCGCTGAAGGTGTCGGTGCCGATGAACCCGATGGTTGACGGCTGGCGCGGCGACGACTGGTTCCACAACGGCGCGTTCCGCCAGCAGGGCATGTCCTACGTCTACGATCAGGAAGCCACGCGCAAAAACGACGTGAAGTGGTGGACGAGCCACTTCGACCCCTACGACATGTTCATGCAGGCGAGCTCGGCGGGCGAGCTTGGAAGACGGCGCGGGATGGAGCAGCTCGGGTTCTGGCGCAAGCTCTTAGAGCACCCGGCCTACGACGCCTTCTGGCAGGGGCAGGCCGTGGACAAGCTGCTCGCCGCACAGCCCTTGAAGGTGCCGGTGATGCTCGTCCACAGCCTGTGGGATCAGGAGGACATCTACGGCGCCATCGCCGTCTACAAGGCCATTAAGCCGAAGGACACGAATAACGACAAGGTCTTCCTCGTCCTCGGCCCCTGGCATCACGGGCAGGCGATCAGGGACGGCTCGGCGCTCGGGCCTTTGAAGTTCAACAGCGACACGGCGCGGTACTTCCGGCGCGAGCTGCTGCGCCCGTTCCTCGACCACTTCCTGAAAGACGCCACGCCCGGGGCCAAGATGATCCCCGTCACCGCGTTCACGACAGGGACAAACGAGTGGGACTCGCTCTACTCCTGGCCCTCCGGCTGCACCGGCTGCTCAATCAAGCCGACGCCGCTCTACCTCTCGACGGGCCTCAAGCTCGGCTTCGACGCGCCCCGCTCCGGCGGAGCCTTCGAGGAGTACGTCTCCGACCCCGCGAAGCCCGTCCCCTACCGCAAGCGACCCATCGACGACGGCACCTGGCGTCAGTGGTTAGTCGAAGACCAGCGCGAGGCTTCGGGCCGTCCCGACGTGCTCGCCTTCACCTCGGACGTTCTGACGAAGCCTGTGAAGATAAGCGGCGAGCCAATCGTCAACCTGTACGCCTCGACCTCGGGAACGGACTCGGACTGGGTCGTCAAGGTCATCGACCTCTACCCGGACGAGGTCGCAGGGCAGCCCGAAATGGGCGGCTATCAACTGATGGTCTCGGCCGACATCCTCCGCGGCCGCTACCGCGAGAGCTTCGAGACGGCGAAGGCGATTGAGCCTGACAAGCCGCTCCTCTACCGCTTCGCGCTGCCCACGGCGAACCACGTCTTCCTGCCCGGCCACCGCATCATGGTGCAGGTACAGTCGAGCTGGTTCCCGCTCTACGACCGCAACCCGCAGACCTTCGTCCCGAACATCTTCTGGGCCAAGCCCTCGGACTACCGCAAGGCGACGCAGAGGGTTTACCACGAATCCAACAGGGCCAGCTTCGTCCAACTGCCGCTCGTCACGCCCCAGTAGAGCCGACGCGTGCGCCGACTACATATTATCCGGAGGCTTCATTGCTCTCCTGCGGAGCCCCCTTTGTGGCGCGCGCCGCGCCGGAGGTAGTGTTCCACGACGAAGATGATGTCCTCGCCGAAGTATTTGTTGACGACGCGCAGCGCCCGAACCGTCTCGGCGCGGCCGGCCCCTTCCCACGCCTCCGCCGCCGCCACGAAGTTGAAGACGCAGTCTCTGAGTAGCTCCAGCTCGCGCAGTAACTCCGTCAGCGTGTAGCCCTCCAGCGAACGGGCGTAGCCGTGCGAACTCGCGGCGCGAACGTCCCGGAAGTCGGGCTCGCCCTCCTGCGAGAGGAGTGCGCACAACTCCTCCAGCATCTGCGGGACGTGGTCGATGAGCTGTTGGAGCGTCAGACGATCGTCCGAGTGCAGGTAGGGATCGGACGTGACCTTGCCGACCCACTCCTGAGTGATCGAGTCGGCCGATTGACGCATGGCGGCGCACAGCGCACGCATCCCAGAGGGCATATGATCTCCAAGCCGGTATTTATTACCAAGGGTACGCCGGGGAAGATATTACCGGAGGGGCGGGGTGTCAACGGCGTGGGGCGCTAGTAACGCGTAGGGGGCGTTGACATGCTTCGTCAACACCCCCCGGGGAAACAATCGGCGGCTCCGGCCGCGTGGGCTACTTCGCCTGGGCGGCAGCGGCCGAGACGCGGATGAACTGCTTGTCGCCGAAGGAGATGCCCGCGAACGACTTGGGCGCGGCGTCGCCCGTGAGCTGGATTCCGAGAGAGACGGCGTCCTTCCCCCGCGCCTCGGCGTGCGCCTCGACCCGGGCGACGACTTCCTTCGTCTTCGGGTCGATGACGGTCAGCTCGTTCTTCTGGTCGTCGAAGCGGAAGTGGTAGGTGCCGGCCTTGACGGTCGTCCCGGCGACGACGAAGTCCTGGCCGACGGAGATGATGCTGCTCTTAACCTTGGCCGACGCGGTGACGAGCGAGACGGCGCAGAGCAGTAGGGCGGTGGCGATACTTACGGAGATTCTTTTCACGATTGCGAAACCCTTCCTTTTTTTCCTTGTAGATCTTTGGCGGCGCCGCTCGGGAGCCGGGCGCCTTCACCGTAGAGTCTTACGCCGTCAGGGTGGGGATGTTCACTTTATCCTTAACCAAAGCTCTGCCCTGACGTTAAAGCGGCCTTTCCCGCTTGCGAACCCGCCGCCGAAAAATTCTTCTTGACAACGATTCGGCTTAGCGTATCATCTACGCTAATGATAGCGTAGTATTGACGCTATCTCGCGTGAAGAGGTTTTGGGGCGGCGGGCGCGAGGCTCGGCCATTTTTTACCCTTTAGCCTTAGCGTAAATTCCACGCTAAGGAAGTACGAAGCAGATTAACCCATGACTCAAAGGATCGAACTACTCGTCATCGACCCGCAGGTGGACTTCTGCGACCCCGCGCGCGGCGCGCTCTACGTGCCCGGCGCCGAGCACGACATGGCGCGTCTCGCCGCGATGATCCGCCGCCTGAAGGGCAGACTCGACGACGTGCACGTCACGCTCGACTCGCACCACTTCATACACATCGCGCACCCCATCTTCTGGAAGGACTCGCGCGGCGCACACCCGCCCGCCTTCACGCGCATCAGCCGCGCCGAGGTGGAGCAGGGCGTCTGGACGCCCACCGTGCCCGGCATGTACCGGCGTGCGCTCGAATACGTCCGCCGCCTCGAACAGAACGGGCGCTACGAGCTGACCGTCTGGCCGCCGCACTGCCTCATCGGCAGCCCCGGCCACGCCGTCTTCCCCGCGCTCTTCGCCGCGCTCAACGAGTGGGAGAAGCGTTTCGCCTTCGTGGACTACGTCACCAAGGGCAGCAACATCCTGACCGAGCACTACTCGGCGGTGCAGGCCGACGTACCCGATTCTTCGGACGTTTCGACGCAGATCAACACGCGCCTGGTTCAAACTTTGGAGCAGGCCGACCTCGTCGCCATCGCGGGCGAGGCGCGCACGCACTGCCTCGCCAACACCGTGCGCGACATCGCCGACGCCTTCGGCGACGACTCGCTCGTCTC
This sequence comes from uncultured Pyrinomonadaceae bacterium, assembly GCA_964246655.1. GTDB lineage: Bacteria > Acidobacteriota > Blastocatellia > Pyrinomonadales > Pyrinomonadaceae > QHXN01. The sequence continues at coordinate 3,480 of CAXTSK010000199.1, read as the reverse complement.
GAAGCTCGTGCTCCTGACCGACGCTTCGAGCGACATCCCCGGCTTCGAGCCGCACGCGCAAGCCTTCATGAGAGAGATGACCGGGCGCGGCATGCAGCGCTCGACCACGACGGAATTTTTGGCCTGACGAAAGGAGACCTAAAGATGCCGATACTCAACGACGCGAGCCTCGACCAGGTCACGCTTCCCAACAGCCACTACGGCTACTCGGCCACGCGCCTCGAAGAGTTGGGCGCGACCGAGTACACGGTCGTGACCGTCGCCTGTGACGTGAGCGGGAGCACGGCCGACTTCATCTTCGACATGGAGGCGGCCGTCACGCGCGTCGTGCTGGCCTGCAAGTCGAGCCCGCGCGCCGACAACCTCCTGCTCCGCCTCGTCGCCTTCGACGACACGCTCTCCGAGGTTCATGGCTTCAAGCTTTTGGAGAACTGCAACCTCGCCGACTACGGCGGCGTGCTGCGCGCGGGCGGCTCCACCGCGCTCTACGACGCGGCGGAGAACGCCGTCTCCTCGACCACCGACTACGGCCGGCAACTCCTCGCCGGAGACTTCTCGGCCAACGGCATCCTCTTCGTCATCACCGACGGGATGGATAACGCCTCGCGCCTCCCCGCGCGCGCAGTCAAAGAGGCGCTCGCGCTGGCGGTCAAGAGCGAGGCGTTGGAGTCGGTCGTCTCCGTGCTCATCGGGGTCAACGTGCAAGACCCGCACGCGGCGCGCTTCCTGCGGCAGTTCCACCAGGACGCGGGCTTCACGCAGTACGTCGAACTCGACAAGGCCGACGCGCAGACGCTCGCGCGCCTCGCAGAGTTCGTCTCGCGCAGCGTCAGCGCGCAGTCGCAGGCGCTCTGCACGGGCGGCGCTTCGCGGCCGCTCGTCTTCTGAAACGGGGGAAGCGGATGAACGCCGACAGCGCCTTTCGGATAGGCTCAACACACGAGGTCTGTCAGGACTACGCGGCCGTCGGCGCGTGCGGGGCGTGCGGCCCGTACGCTGTTCTGGCCGACGGCTGCTCGTCCTCGCCCGACACGGACGTGGGAGCGCGGCTGCTGGTCAAAGCCGCCGAGCGACTGCTCCGCGAGTCGGGCGGGCCGCCCGCAGATTCACTGACCGAACTGCACGCCGAGGCCGCGCGCCTCGCGCTCTCCTGGGCCGAACTGCTCGGCCTGAAGCCGCAGGCTGTCGATGCCACCCTGCTCACGGCTCACCTCCACAGCGGGGAGTTGGTCATCGGCTGCTCGGGCGACGGCGTCGTCTGCCTACAGACGATTGCAGGCGCGCTGGACACGTATGTTGTCTCGTACCCTCAAGGCTACCCCGTCTACCCTGCCTACGCACACCAGCCCGCGCGTCTGCGGGCGCTTGGGGACGCCTGTCTGATGAGTAAAGAGGTCACGCACCTGCGAGCCGATTCGGCAGAAGCGCCACTGCGTCCGGCGCGCGTGTCGGAAGGCGGCGCACTGACGGAGGTCTTCGCCGTCAGCGCCGCCGACTACAGGTTCGCAACGCTCCTCTCCGACGGCCTCCATTCCTTCCTTCGTCCGGGGGCGGCGGAGTCTATCCCGTTGGAGTCGGTACTGCCGGCACTCGTCAACTACAAAAACACGCGCGGCGCTTTTGTCGGGCGGCGCATGCAGGGCTTTCTGAAAGATTGTGGGCGGAAGGGCTGGCGGTACGCGGACGACCTGTCGCTGGCGGCACTGCACCTCGGAGGTTGAAGATGACGCTGAAACCCGTCTTCCCCGGCCTTAACGCTTTCTTCAAAGGCTCCAACGCGGGGACACGCTATTACGTCCAAGGCGGGGGCGATGTGCGACTCGACAAGTCCGACTTCAAGGCGCAGGGCGGCGAGGGCTCGATCTACGTCAAGGGCGCGCATGCCTACAAGGTCTACACAGACTCACTGCGCGCCATCCGGCCCGCGAAGCTTCAGGAACTCTCGGCGCTGACGCTGCCCAACATCATCCGTCCGCTCGCAATTCTCATCGACGCGGGGGGCAGGGTCGCGGGCTATTCGATGCGCGCGGTTGGGAGGTCTTACGCGCTCTGCCAGCTCTTCCCCAAAGCCTTCCGTCGCCGGAACAACCTGACGCCTGAGGCGGCGCTGGGACTCGTAAAGCGGATACAGGAGGGCGTGAGCCACGTCCACTCCAAAGGCGTCCTCGTCGTCGATTTGAACGAGATGAACTTTCTCGTCGCGGAGGACTTCTCCGAAGTCTATTTCATAGACGTTGACAGCTACCAAACTGCTTCGTTTCCCGCGTCGGCGTTGATGGAGAGCGTACGCGACAGGCACGCGCGCCTCTTCACCGAAGGCTCCGACTGGTTCTCTTTCGCCGTCGTCTCCTTCCAGACGTTCGTCGGCATTCACCCGTACAAGGGCAACTACCCGCCCATGCAAGGGCTGTCCGACGCGGGGCAGAAGCTTGACGCGAGGATGCGCGCCAACGTCTCCGTGCTCAGTCCCGGCGTCACCGTCCCGGCCTCATGCCTCCCCTTCAGCGTCATCCCGCCCGCCTATCTCGACTGGTACCGGGCCGTCTTCGACGAGGGCAAGCGCCTCCCCCCTCCCGACGACGCCCGCGCGGCCGTCGCGCTCGTCGCGCCCGCGCCGTCCGACCGCATCGGGAATTCTCTCTTCGAGGTCGCGGAGGTCAGGGACTTCAACGACGAGATCGTCCGGCATGACGAACTCGTCACCGCCCCGCGGGCGTCCGGCCACTTCGGCGGCGAGACGTTCGCGAAGCCGCGCGCCGACGCCCTCGTCGTCGTCACGCCGCGACTGCGCCACCTGGTCGCCGCGTATGTGGACGGGGACACGCCGCGCCTGCGCGACCTGACCGCCGGCCGCGACCTGCCGCTGCCGTTTGGAGGCGAGGAGATCGCGCAGTGCGGCGGCGGCCTCTACGTCAAACAGGATGAGCAGATTTTCGCCGTCGAGTTCCTCGAACTCGGCGGCAACATTTCGCCCGGCGTGAGGGCCGCGGCCAATGTTATGATGAACTCCACGCGGATGTTTGAAGGGCTGGCGGTTCAGAACCTTCTGGGGACGCATTACGCCTCGATCTTCCCTGAGCCCGGCGTGTGCCATCAGGTGAGGCTGCCCGAGCTTGACGGTTATCAACTGCTCGACGCGCGGCTCTGCCGTAACGTCCTGCTGGCGGTCGGGGCGCGGGGCGGGCGTTACGACAGGCTCGTCTTCCGCTTCGCGGACGACTTCGGCTCTTACGACTCGCGCGTGACGCAGAACGTTTCCACGTCCGACATCAACTTCACGGTGCTCGACACCGGAGTCGTCCTGCTCCTCACCGAGGAGGGCGCGCTCGAACTCTTCTCGCGGCGCAAGGGCGCGCCCGACGTTCAGACGTTTCAAGACCCGGGCGTCGGGGCCGGCGCGCGGGGCGTGCACACGGGCCCGCCCGCGGGCGTCGCGCGCGGCGCGGCCGCCAACCTCGCGCGCACACCGGGGGCGTTGGG
>CAXTSK010000198.1:0-8565 GCA_964246655.1 uncultured Pyrinomonadaceae bacterium | reverse complement strand
CGTGCGGGCCGTTCGCTTCGAGCGTGCGCAGCAATGCGTCGCCGACGTTGCCGGAGATGTCCACGACGACGCGGCCCGCCTCGGCCTCGCTGACGTTGACCGCGAGCGACTGGACGCCGGCGGCGATGGGCTCGCCGCGGCTCATCTTCGAAGCGTAGAGCAGTTGCGAGTCGATCTTCTTCTGCGCCGGCGTGCGCGAACGCTTCTCCTCGGCGAGGGCGGCGATCTGCGCCGCCGCGCGAGCCCTCGCCGAGGAGAAGCGTTCGCGCTGATGCCCTCGAATTTGTCGGGCGCATCCTGCGCGGCAGCGCCGCGCTCCCGGCGCTGCCGCGGAAGAGTGAGCCGGAGGCGGCGAGCGTGACGAGGCCGACTGCCAGCATTAGCATCGGTAGGAGCGCGCGCCGTGTCCTACGGCGAGGGGCGCGGTTTGTTCTGCGACCTTTGTTCATTGCGAGTGTAACTCCTTCCTGCTTTTAATGAAGTAGTGAACGGAGCAAGTGTTGCAAACCCCATCCCGGAATCGGCCGATCACCCCTTGGTCACGAATTACAACTCATTCGGAGAGGTAACGGATTCTGAGGAAATCGCGGACGAACCGTCGCGCGCGACTCGCCGCCACGCGGCGCGGCCCATCAATCTTTACGCGCGCCGCCGTGCGTCATGGCCCGGGCGACGGGCGAGATGTACCTGACTTCTTCTATCCCCGCCAGGGCTTCGAGACGTTCGAGCGCGACCCTGGCGCGAACGGTGTGATATCTGGCGGACTGGGAGACTACCTCGGCGCCCGCCTTGCCGAGCTTGGAGATAAGTTGGGACGAAACCCGCGCGGTGATGTCTACGAGGGTGCGGCCTTCGGCGTCTAGCTTGATGTCAACGGGGGCCGTCGGCACACCGCGCGTCTCGCCGCGCTTCTGCTTGAGCGCGTAGAGGAGCTGCGTATCAATCTTTTTCTGCGCCTGCGTGCGCGCGCGCTTCTCTCTCGCCGCCTCGCCTATCTGGCGCGCGGCCTCGGGGCCGATCTTCTGATCCTGCTGCGCGCCACCCGCCGGGGTGGTCGTGAGCGCTCCGCATGGCGCCGCCGCCGGAAGGATTACGGCGAGAGCGACGAAACACCGGAGCATCAGCTTTTCACATCGCATCACGGGTCTTAATCTCCGTGAGTGACTTAAAGATGACACTACAACAGCAGCGCGGGATGGAAGAACGTACCGAAGACGCTTGACGTGTACGGAGAAAAGTAGTCGGTTCGCCACCCGAAGTCAATGGTGAGACGCACACTGGCAGAAGACCGCCCCTTCGGGAAGGCAAAAGGCAAAAGTGAAGACAGGGGCAGTCCCTTTGTCTTTCACTTTTGCCTTTTGCCTTTTTGCTTCTGCTTTCCTGCGCCTTTAGATGTCGAAGTAGAGCGAGTACTCCAGCGGGTGCGGGCGCATCCGCATGGGGTTGATCTCCTTGTCGCGCTTGTAGGTGATCCAGCGGTCGATGAGCTGCGGCGTGAAGACCTCGCCCTTGAGCAGGAACTCGTGGTCGTTCTCCAAAGCCTTGAGCGACTCGTCGAGCGAGCCGGGGAGGCTCGGGACTTTCTTCAGCTCCTCGGGCTCCAGGTCGTAGATGTCCTTGTCGAGCGGCTCGCCCGGGTCAATCCTGTTCTGGATGCCGTCGAGCCCCGCCATCATCATCGCCGAGAAGGCGAGGTACGGGTTGCACGAAGGGTCGGGCGGACGGAACTCCAAACGTTTGAGTTTAGGGTTCGTGGAGAACATCGGGATACGAATCGCCGCCGAGCGGTTCCGCGCCGAATAAGCCAAATTCACCGGCGCTTCGAAGCCGGGGACAAGTCGCTTGTAGCTGTTCGTCGTCGGCGCGGCGAAGGCCACGACCGCCGCGGCGTGCTTCAGGAGCCCGCCGATGTACCAGCGCGCGAGGTCGGAGAGTCCGGCGTAGCCGTCGCCCGCGAAGAGCGGTTTCTCGTCCTTCCAGAGAGACTGGTGGCAGTGCATGCCGGAGCCGTTGTCGCCGTACATCGGCTTCGGCATGAACGTCGCCGCCTTGCCGTACTGGTAGGCGACGTTGCGGACGACGTACTTGAAGATTTGCAGGTTGTCGGCCGTCCCCAGCATCGTCGAGAAGCGGAAGTCGATCTCGCACTGGCCCGCGGTGGCGACCTCGTGGTGGTGGCACTCGACCGTGATGCCGCACTGCTCAAGCGTCAGCGAAATGTCGGAGCGCAGGTCGCTCAGAGAGTCGGCGGGCGGGACGGGGACGTAGCCCTCCTTGTTGCGGATGCGGTAGCCGAGGTTGGGGCCGCGGAAGTCGTCCTCGCCGCGCCCGGACGACCAGATGCCCTCGTCGGAATGAATGCGGTAGCCCGAGTGGTGCGGCTCGTTGTTGACCTCGACGCCGTCGAAGACGAAGAACTCGGCCTCGGGGCCGAAGTTGACCGTGTCGGCGATGCCCGTGAAGCGGAGGTAAGATTCGGCGCGCTGCGCGACCGAGCGCGGGTCGAGCCCGTAGCCCTCCTTCGTGATGGGGTCAACCGCGTTGGCGATGACGACGAGCGTCGGCTCCTCGGCGAACGGATCCATGAAGACGCGCGACGGGTCGGGGATGAGCAGCATGTCCGACTCGTGGATCGAGGCCCAGCCGCGCAGGCTTGAGGCGTCGAAGCCGAAGCCGTCCTCGAACGAGCCCTCGTCCAGCTCGTGCAAGGGGAAGGTCAGGTGGTGCCAGGCCCCGACGAGGTCTGTGAAACGTACCGAGACGAACTTCGCCTCGTGGTCTTCGGAATACTTCAAGACCGCTTTTGCGTCCATAATCTCTCCTGAAAGTGCGTTTTAAGGGGGTGGAAGGTGCCGGCCGCCTCTGGGTGGCGGCCTCTGTGCGGCGGAAAAGAGAGCGGGCGGTCGTTCATCAAGCAGGTCAAGCCGCCTTAAAAAGCAGGCATTATAGCCGCGCCCCCGCGGCAGTCGTCAAGCGCTTGCGCGCCGGACGCTTCGAGGGCTGACGGAGGCCGTCCGCGCCGCGCAGGATAAACCTTTGTCGTGCGCCGTTTAGCACGGGACGTGTGTCCGCGGCCCGAAAAAAATAGTTTTTGACCGGCCCCCGCCTTTTCTGTTAAATTGCGCCATTAAGCAAGTCCAATCCAGTTGCTTCAAACCGCACCGAGGCCACGAGGAGGCTGACCCCCGCTTACTTTGTCCAAAGCACGCGAACCCAGAGGGAGGCAGGAGAGCTAGAAGTTGACCACGGCCATCGAACAGACGCTTGAGACCTACGGCATAGAGAACTGGGGGGCCGGCTACTTCGGCATCAATCGTAAAGGTAACCTCGTCGTCCACCCTTCAGAATCCGACCAGAACCGCGCGGCCGACGTGCGCGAGATCATTGACGACCTCAGGCGGCGCGGCATCCAGACGCCCGTGCTCCTGCGCTTCCCGCAACTCATCGCGGGGCAGGTCAGAAAACTTCAGAGGGCCTTCCGCAACTCCATCCGCGAGTACGAGTACCAGGGCTCGCACATGTGCGTCTACCCGATGAAGGTCAACCAGAACCGGGCGGTCGTCGAGGAGTATCTGCGCGAGGGCGTGCGCTACGACTTCGGTCTGGAGGCGGGCTCGAAGGCCGAGCTGTACGGCGCGCTCGCGATGGAGCAGTCGTCGGAGAGCCTGCTCGTCCTGAACGGCTTCAAGGACGAGGAGTTCATCGAGCTGGCCTTCCTCGGCGCGCGCTCGGGCAAGAAGGTCGTCATCGTCATCGAGAAGCTGAACGAGCTCGACCACGTGCTCAAGATGGCCGACCGCTTCGAGGAAGGCGACCTGCCGATGATCGGCCTCCGCGTCAAGCTCTACTCGAAGGGCTCGGGGCGGTGGGAGAAGTCGGGCGGCGAGGCGGCGAAGTTCGGGCTCACGACGACGGAGATACTTGAGACCATACGCCGCGTGCAGGAGGCGGGGCGCGTGGACATGCTCAAGCTCCTGCACTTCCACATCGGCTCGCAGCTCACGGACATCAAGCGCATCAAGAACGCGATGAAGGAGGCCGCGCGCGTCTACGCCAAGATCGTCCAGATGAAGGTGCCGGTTGACCTCCTCGACGTGGGCGGCGGCATGGCCGTCGATTATGACGGCTCGAAGACGGCGTTCGATTCTTCCGCGAACTACACGGCGCAGGAGTTCGCCAACGATGTCGTCTACACCATCATGCAGGTCTGCGACGACGAGCACGTCCCGCACCCGACCATCATTCAGGAGTCCGGCCGCTACCTGTCGGCCTACCACGCCATCCTCGTCACGAACGTCCTGAGTGAGATCGAGACGGTCGTCGAGGACATCACGCCCATCGAGGTTGACGACGACGACCCGCAGGTCGTCACCGAGCTGGCCGACTTGCGCGAGACGATCACGGTCAAGAACTACCGCGAGTTCTACCACGACGCGCTCGAACACAGGGACGAGCTGTTTACGCTCTTCAACCTTGGCCTCATCTCCCTCGAAGACCGCGCGAAGGGCGAGGTCTTGTTCTGGGACGTGTGCGAGCGCGCCGACAAGCACGCACAGCTCGCCAAGTACGTCTCCGAGGAGTTCACCGAGCTGCGCAGGCTCCTGCGCGCGAAGTACCTGACGAACTTCTCCGTCTTCCGCAGCGTGCCCGACCACTGGGCGCTCGACCAACTCTTCCCCATCATCCCCATCCACCGTCTGAACAAGGCCCCCACGGAATACGCCACGCTCTGCGACATCACGTGCGACTCGGACGGCGTCGTGGACAAGTTCGTAGACCTCCACGACGTGAAGCAGGTCTTGGAGCTGCACTCCCTCAACGAGGACGAGCCCTACTACATCGCCCTCATGCTCGTCGGCGCCTACCAGGAGGTGATGGGCAACAACCACAACCTCTTCGGCGCGCCGAACGAGGCGCACATCCACATCGACGACGACGGCTACCTGATCAAGAAGGTCGTCAAGGGCACGACCGTGGGCGAGGCGCTCTACCGCGCGCGCTACGAGCGCGGCCAGCTCCACGAGGGCTTCCGCCGCATCGTCGCGCAGCGCGTCAAGCGCGGCGAGCTGTCGGAGGCCGACGCCGCCGAGATGATCGAGCTCTACGAGTCGCGCTACAGCGCCTACACCTACCTCGCCGTCAACGGCGAGCCCGAAGACAAACGCCGCAGGCGGTGAATAGTAAGTGGTAAATGGTGAATAGACGCTGCCGCGTTCTCTGACTCCATTCACCATTCACCATTTACCATTCACCCAAAGGATTGAACATGGTCACTCAACGTAAACCGCGAGCCACGAAGTATCTCACCGCCCCGATCCGGCCCGTCCAGGTTGACCGCGTCACCCCGGTCCCGGGGGGGGGGGTGTATATGGGGGGCGCCGGGCGCGGCCGCCGCCCCGAAGGGGCGGCGCCCCCCATCTGGGTCGACATGCTCGGCGACAACACGACGGTCGTCGTCGCCGCCAACGGCGCGCTCATCCCCGCGGGGATGCGCCGCCTCCTCGCCTACGTCATCAAGAACCGCTTCGTGGACGTGATGGTCTGCTCGGGCGCGATGCTCTTTCAAGACCTGCACGAGACGCTGGGGCGGCAGCACTTCCAGGCGCACCCGTCGATGACCGACGCCGAGCTTGAGGCTTCGCAGATCACGCGCATGTGGGACGTGCTCGCCAGCGAGGAGGAGTACAGCGAGGCCAACGAGTGGGTCGGCGGCTTCACCAACCAGCTCGACCAGACGCGCGCCTATTCGACGCGCGAGTTCCTGCACCTTTTGGGTCGCGAGCTGGCCGAGATCGCCACCGACGACGGCATCCTGACTTCGGCCTACAAGGCGCGCATCCCCGTCTTCTGCCCGACTATCTCCGACAGCTCGATCACCGTCGGCATCGCCGGCGCGCGCTTCGAGAAGAAGAACACCTTCTGCTTCGACCTCACGCAGGACACTTTGGACCTGATGCAGATCGGCGCGCGCTCCCGGGTGACCGGCGTCATCAACCTCGGCGGCGGCACTTCGCGCAGCTACGTCCAGCAGATGGAGTCGGCCTCCGAGATCATCAAGACGCCCGCGCGCGGCCACAAGTACGCCATCCAGATTTCGACCGAGCAGTCGGCGCACGGCGGCCGCACCAGCCCCAACAACGACGACGAGTCGCTCGTCTTCGGCAAGCTCGCCCGCGGCGCCGCGACGGCTTATGTCTCCTGCGACCCGACCATCGCGCTCCCCATCCTCGTCACCGCGCTCTCACAAACGGCCGCCAAATACATGAAGGGCCGCAAGCGCCCCAACTTCACCTTCATGGGCAAAGACCTGACCGTCGAGGTGCCGTAAGGAAAGAAGTAGTCAGAAGTCAGGAGCCAGTAGTCAGTAGGAAATCGCTGCTGACTGCTCGCTTTCATTATGGGTGGTTTAGGCGTATAGCACCGGGCGTCGAACTTTCTTCACTTGTCACGTATAGCCGCGAATTTTAAACTGTCCGCATGTCTGAATCAGCACACCTTCCGATGAACTTCGGCGGCATCGACGACGAGGAGTTGTCGAGTTTCGAGAACGCGCGTGTGGTCGTGTGGCCCGTGTCGTACGAGGGCACGGTCTCTTACCGGCGGGGGGACGGGCGAGGGGGCGTTGGCCGTGGTGGACGCGTCGCGCAACATGGAGTTGTACGATGAGGAGACCGACGCGGAGGTCTACCGGCTGGGGCTACACACGACCGAGGTGACGCCGCCGGTCGAGCCGCCCGAGGCGATGATGAAGACGCTCTTGACTAAGGCTCGTGAGCTGGTCGGAGCGGGCAAGTTCGTCTGCATGATCGGCGGCGAGCATTCGGTGAGCGCGCCCGTCATCCAGGCGCACGCGGAGAGGTACGAGAACCTCTCAGTCCTTCAGATCGACGCGCACGCCGACCTGCGCGACACGTACGACGGCACGCCGCACTCGCACGCGTCGATCATGGCGCGCGTCGTGCGCGACCTCAAGCTTCCGGCCGTGCAGGTCGGCATCCGGTCGATTTCGGCCGAGGAGGCGCGCTCGCTCGACCAGTTCCCGACGCGCATCTTCTGGGCGAAGGACATCGCGGGCCGCACCGACTGGTGGGAGGAGGCCGTCGCGGGGCTGACGGAGAACGTCTACCTGACGATAGACATCGACGGGCTCGACCCTTCGCTCGTCGCGCAGACGGGGACGCCCGAGCCGGGGGGCCTCGGCTGGTACGAGGTGCTCGGCCTCATCCGCACGCTCGCGCGCACGCGCCGCGTCGTCGGGATGGACTTGACCGAGTACTCATACGTCGAGGGCTTCAGCGCCTCGGCCTTCCTCTGCGCGAAGCTCATCTACAAGTCGCTCTCCTACATCTTCGAGTCCGAGACCGAGCGCGTCCGCGGCGGCCGGACACAGGGCGCGGGCGCTTGAAGGAGACCGGAGACTTTGCGCGCGAGTCTTCGGCGAGACCGCACTGCGGGAGCCCGACGCGGCGCGCGAAGTCTTGAAAGGCGGCGGTCGCGCGTAAGTTATCGAGGCGCGGGTCGAAGCGCAGCTCGGCGGGGGCGAGCGAGCCTTCGGCGTGCGCCTGCGCCGCCTCGGCGTTGTCGGTCTGTCGCCTGCGCAGACGCCCCTGCTCCTCCCGGCTCAGCTTGAAGTTGAGCGCCGTCAACACCTGCTCCGAGATCGAGTCCTCGACGGCGAAGATATCTCCGGACTGCTCGTCGAAGGTTCCGGCCCACAGCGGCGCGCCGTCGCGGACGCGGATGAGTTGCACGGTCACGCGCACGCGGTCGCCCGCGCGCTGAATCTTGCCGTCGAGCACCGCATCGACTTCGAGCGCGTGCCCCGCCTCGCGCGGGTCGTAAGCGACGCCGACGTAGCGCATCACGGCGCTCGTCGGACGCACCTTAATCTGCGGGCTGTTGCTGAGCTTGATGATGAGCGCGCGCTCCCGTAGAAAGCGCGTCTTAAAATTCCCGCTTGCAATCGAAGATTCTCGGATTACAATCCGAGTGATGAAAAGCAGCCTTCACAAATTCCCCCCCTGGTAAGCCCTTCCCGTAGAGGCTAGCTCGACCGCGGCCGAGAGGCGCGGCGCACGTGTCGGTGCGCGCGTTTCGAAGAGGCTGCGGCGCGCGCTCGCGCGCTCGGTGATTCCACCTCCACGACCGTGACGTTTTCAGGCGCCACTGAAAGAGAACGTCAAGGCTTCCGTGGAAAGGAGAATCACCGTTCATGTCTTCCGCACAAAAGTCCGTCCCCGCTTCGCGCCCGAGCGATGGCGCGCGGCGCGGCCTGTCTCTGTTCATCCTCACGCTGCTCGTCGTAGAGTTTCTGGACGAGGTCGTCTTCGGGCTGCGCGAGGCCGCGTGGCCGCTGATGCGCGACGACCTGCGGCTGTCGTACACGCAGATCGGAGTCGTGTTGAGCTTGCCGCCCGTCGGCGGCCCTCTCGTGGAGCCCCAGCTCGGCGTCCTCGGCGAGCGTGCCCAGCGCACGGCAGGTCACCACGTCCCAAGCGCTGCGCTCGCGTGACGTGGTACCGGCGAGGGACTCGGCGCGCGCGTGCGCGAGCGGGACGAGGTGCT
>CAXTSK010000197.1:0-8595 GCA_964246655.1 uncultured Pyrinomonadaceae bacterium | reverse complement strand
TGTTGGCGCGCGAGCGCAGGCCGTTGGCTGCGAACTGGCCCGACGTTCCCACACCCGCGCCGACGCCCGGCCCGGCGCCCCCGCCGATGGCCTCGGGTGCGGGCGCGACGCCGGGTAACTGGAGCGCAAGCTCGTCGAACGTGCGCGTGAGAGTCTCGCCGCCGAGCGGGAGGCTCTGCATGACGTGTGTGTCGAAAGAGCCTTCGCGGCGCGCGTCGCTGCGGAGGAGGCTGCCCCTGAAGACCGCCGCGGGCGCGCTCAACGCCTCTTGCTCTGCTGGCGCCGACGCGGCCGCCGGATTCTGTGTCGCCGCGCGCGCGGGCGTCCGCGCGGCGACGGGAACCATGAAGACGACGAGGGCGTCGTTGTAGGCCGCGCGACCGGCGACGGCATCGGGCGTCTCCGCGGGGCTCGAACGCGCGGAACGTTTGTCGAGCTTGACGGGGCGCGGGAGGACGGGCGTGGGGCGCGCGATGACGAGGGCGCGCGGGCGTATCTCGACGCTCTGGTAGGCGGGGCTTGAGACGCGAATCGCGTAGTTGCCCGGCGGGAGCACGCCCGAGTAGAAGTAGCCGCGCGCGTCGGTCTTCGTGGGGACGACGAGGCCGCGGTCTTCGTTGACGATCTCGACCGAGGCGCCGCGGATGCCGGCGTTGGTCACGCGGTCGCGGACGACGCCCTCGAACGCGCCCGTCACGGTGTCCTGCGCGCGCGCCGCCGTCGCACAGAGCGCGAGAGCGAGCGCCGCGAGCGCGGCCTGAAGGAGCGTTAGTTGTTTGGCGTGTGGCTGCATGCGTAACGCGCGGCTCGCCTCCGGTTCGTCGCTTCGTCGCTTCGTCTCAACGGCTCGTGGGCATGGGGGCCTGCGCGCCGCCGAAGCGTCTCCGGTACTCGTCCGAAGTGAGAAACGCCTTAACCATCTCGGCCTTGATGAAATCGCCGTTGAACTCGTTCAGTTTCCCGAGCCAGAAGTTGAAGCCCGCGTCATCGGGGTCGCGGCGCAGATAGCCGAAGTACTGCATCAGCACAAAGAGGCGGTTGAAGTGCTGGCGCTTGAACTCGTCCGCGCCGCGTGCCTCCGGCGTGCCGGGCTTCGGGAGCATCAGCCCCGCGAAAACTTCGCGGCGCGTGGTCTGGTGCGTGAGCAGACCCAGAACCATCTCCGTCCTCCGCTCCGGCGAGAGCGCGACGCCCGCGTTCTGGTAGAGGCGGTCAACGTAGTCGGCGCTGTTCAGGGCGTCGTACTTTGCTTTGAAGGCGGGCCGGTTCACCCAGTCGTCTACGAACGCCTGCTCGTTCTCCTCAAGCTGCTTCTCCCAACCCGTCTGGTTGACGACGACATCGTGCCCGAGTATGGCCGCATCCTTCACGAAGTCCTCGCGTCGCGGCGTGACGCCGAACGAGACCTGCTGGAAGTGGTAGGCGACGAAGCCCGTCCGCTGGAACTCGATGGAGAGGAAGAAGGCGGCCGAGACGTTGATCGTCTTCACCTCGGCGCACGCCGCGTCACCTCCGCAGGAAGTGATCTCGTTCGTCCAGAACTCGCGGCCGTCGTCGTCCGGGTTGCGGTTGAGGAAGTCGAGGTACTGCTGGCGGACGAAGAAGTCGGGGCGGTCGAGCGGGTGACCCTTGCCGATTGAGACCTCCGCGGTGCGGAGCGAGCCGTCGATGACGCCGCCCGCGATCTCTTCGTCCTTCAGTACTATCTTGAGCGACTGATTCTTACTCGGGTCGAGCCTGTCGAGGTAGAGGCGCAGCTTGATGAACGCCGTCCGGCTGCCGGGCTGGAAGGCGAGTCTGCCCGTCGGGCTCTTCGAGCAAACGCCGGTCTCCGCGGTGCAGTCTTCGAACTCGACGCCGTTCTTCAAGCTGCCCTCGGCGCTCTGGTCGAACTCGTAGCTCACGACCGCGCCGCTCTCGGCGGCCCCCGTGCGCTCGACCTTGAACTTGACCTCCTGCTCGAAGACGTTGGGCGTGAGTTCGATGCCGCGGTTTGCCGAATCGGCGTTGAACTTAATGAGCGTCTGGTCGGCGACCCTGTAGTTGCTGAAGCGGGCGGTGCCGGGGTTCGTGTTCGTGCGGCCGACGAGGCCGGCGAGCAGTTCCGTGGCGACCTGCGTCGCGGAGCGCCCGACGGGGGCGCAGTGGCGCGGCGTCCATTCGAGGCCGTCGCGGCTGGTCTCGAAGAGGATGACTCGCTGCGAGTCGGACGGGACGAGCTTGCACGCCTCGGGCAGCGGGAGCCCCGCGGCCGGGGCGACCGGCTCCATACGCAGCCGCCAGAAAACGTCCTCGTCACGTTTGAAGGCCGCGCTGAAAGAGAACTTCGGGTCGTCCGTCTCGAAGAAGATCGCGGGGGTCGAGTCGGTCGCCAGACTTTTGCCGACGCCGTTGCGCTGTCCCGTGACGGTGTTATGGAACGAGCCGTCGCCGACGCGTATGCGGAAGAAGGCGCCGTTGTCCCTGCCGACCGAGAAGATCGTATGCGCGCCCGCCCCGCCGAGCGTCTCGTCGGCCCGGACGCTGACGCTCGTCAGGCTGTTGAGGTCAACGTCCCTCACCGAGACGTAGCCGTTGAAGGCGCTCGGCTCGGTCGCCAGTGTGAGGCCGTTCTTGGCGGAGGGCTGACACGGCGCGGGGCGCTGGCTCGCGAAGGGCGTGATCCTGAGCTGGCCATCACCCTGCTCGACCCCAAGCGGGCCCGCCGCCGAGTCGCACTTGTCGAGCGAGAGGACGCCGAAGTTGAAACGCTGTGTGACGATCCCCTCGGAGAAGAAGTCGTCGTTGAGCGGCGGAGGCGGAGGCGGCACATCGACGGGAACGGCCTCGAACTCGACCGCCGGTTCGTCCAACGGCAGGTTGGTCAGCAAGCATCCGCCGCTCGCGTCCGCACCTGCGTTGTCGGCGCGACACTTCGACGGCTTGATGTTGAACTTCGGGTGCGTCGCCACCAGCTTGTAGTCGCCGTTGCGCGGCAGCTCCGTGAACTCGTACACGCCGACGGACGACGCCTCGCTCTTCACCGCCGACTTCGGCCCGCTCAGCGTCATGGTCGCGTCGCGGACGAAGGCAGTCGGGCTGCTGTCCTTCACCCTGACGAGCGCCTTGATGGTCGCGTCGGAGTGGTCGTTGGGGTTCCCCGCCGATAAAGCCCAGCCGAAGTTCACGCCGGACACGTCGTCCACGACCGTAACGTTCTCCCGCTCATCGAAGAACGTGGCGCCGAAGAATTGCGGGATGACGACGTAGTCGCCCCGCGCGACATCGTTGAATTCGTAGAAGCCGTCGGCGTCGGTCGTGGTCGTGCGCGTTTCCGAAGCGCCGCCCGAGAGGGTCATGCTGACGCCCGCGAGCGGCGCCGCCGACGCCACGCGTCCCGAGATGTTGAAGCCGACCTCGACCGCGCCGATGTCAATCGGATCGCGCGTGAAGCCGACAACGCGGTCGGGGCGCGGGCGGCCGCGCTGATCGGTCGAGAGGTTGATGGGGGGGAGGTTGAAGGGGTGTTGGATCACGTCCGCGCCGCCCGCGTCGATGGCGGGGCTCCCCACGAGCAGCGCGTGCGTCCGCGTCGTCCCGCCGTTGGCTCGCAGCACAGGTCGAGCTTCGGGTCGGTGTCCTTGATGTCTGTCCCCGCGTTTTCGATTGGGATGATGCCCGCGCCGAAGGTCTTGCCGACGAGGTTGAAGCCGAACGAGTTGAGCGCGCCTTGAAAGTCCGTGCCGCCCGAGGCGGATTCGTTGCGGGCGAAGATGGTTGCCCTCACGTTGAGTTCGCCGTCGTTGGAGACGCCCCCGCCGCCGAGCGCGGCGCTGTTGAAGGCGATGGTGCTGCTCAGGACAAACGCCTGCCGCGCGCTCTCGTTGCGGATGCCGCCGCCGCGGCCGCCGCTGTTGCCCGAGACCGTGCTGTTGATGACGACGAGGGCGTTGCCGCCGCTGGAGATGCCGCCGCCGTCGAAGTTGTTGAGGACGGTGTTGCCGCTGACGGTGCTGTTCAGGAGGATGAGCACGTCGTCGTTGCGCAGGCCGCCGCCGCCGAGCGTGGCGTTCGTGTTGTTGTCAGAGACGGTGGACGATTCAACGGTCAGCCCGCTGAAGTTGCGGATGCCGCCGCCGCCCCCGGCGCCGTCCCCGGCCTCGTTGAAGGTGACGGTGCTGAACCCGATCCTGTTATTCGCATCGGTGCCCGCGTTGAGGATGCCGCCCCCGCCTAGCCCGCCGACGGCGCCCGGCCGCGCGGCGTTGTGAGAGACGTTGCTGTTGGTGACGCTGAGCTTGCCAAGGTTGACGATGCCCCCGCCGTGCCTGGCGACGTTGTTCGTGATGTCGCAGTTGTTGACGGTCAGCGTGCCGCCGGTGAGGTTGGCGATGCCGCCTCCGCCGACGGTGCTGCGGTTGCCGACGACCTGACAGTCGTCGAGAGTCAGCGAGCCGCCGTTGACTATCCCGCCGCCGTGCCCCACGTCGTCGAAGCCGTTCGCAATCGTCAGCCCGGAGATGTTCACGACGCCCGAGCCGACGTTGAAGACGCGGCTGGCGTTGTTGCCGCTGACGACGACGCGGTTGTTTCCCGGCCCCGCGATGTTGACCTTACGCGGTGCGTCGGCCCCGATCACGATAGGGCCGCTCGTGAGCGTGATGACCCCGGACAAACCCGGCACAAAATTCACAGCCCCGCCGCCCGCGGCCTGGACGTTGTTGACCGCTTGTCGGAGCGAGCCTTCCCCCTGGTCGTTAAGGTTCGTGACGACCGCCGTGATGTTGTTGACCTGAACGGCCGCCACGCACGGCGAGAACTCCGAAGTGTCGGCCGGCTTGCCCGAGCCGTCGAGCCGCGTGGCCGTGGCGGTCAGGAACTCTCCGGCGGCGACATCCTTCAGCGGCGTAAGGTCGAGCACCTTGTCGCCGTCCACGCCGGTCGTCACGTCCAACTCGCCGACGAAGCGCTGACCTTCGCCGCTGCCGGAGGGGTCGCAGGAGTCGTTGGAGAAGAGTTCGATCTTATACTTCGCGTTTTGCGCGCTGTGGAGGCGGCCCTTAATCGTCACACCCGTCGCATCGACGACGGCCGAGGTGAGCGCGGGGAAGTTCTGCAAATTGTTCGAGCCGGTGTCGAGGTCGAACGGGTCGTTGGGGCTGACGCCGTTGCCGCCGAGGTCGAGGCCGAGGCCGCCGTTCGAGAAGATAGAATTTTGCAGGACGGAGTTGCCCGCGCCGCCGTTGACGACGACGCCCGCCGCGACGTTGAAAGCGATGGTGTTCCGAACGACCGCGTTGTTTGCGCTCGCGCCTTTGATCGCCACGCCGCCGCCGAGGTTCGCCGAGATGACGTTGCCCCCGACGACGTTATCGTGCGCGCCGGACTCGACGTTCACGCCCGCGCCCGAGTTGCCGCGCTCCAACGTGCCCGTCACGTCCGTGCCGATGAAGTTACCCTGGATGGAGTTATCGAAGGTGTTGGCGCCCGACACGTTGACGCCGTAGCCGTTGTTGCCGGAGATGACGTTGCGTTGTGAAGGCGAAGTGCCGCCGACGACGTTCGAACCGGACGCGAGGACGACGCCTTCCGCGCGGTTGGGCCGCTTGATGGTGCCGGTCGGGTCGAGGCCGATGATGTTGCCCTCGACGTTGTTGCCGCCCGTCGTCTGGATGAAGATGCCGCTCCCTAAGAAGCTGTTAATGACCAGCCCGCGCACGGTGCTGCCGCCGCTTGCGAGGTGAAGGCCGTTCGTCGCCGTCCCCGCGCTCTCGCCGCTCAACTCGATCAGCAGCACCGCGTTGTCTCCGACGGCGAACGTGTTGGGCTTCGCGCCCTGCTGCGTGTAGCCGTCGATGACGACGGGGTCGGTGATGTTGGGCAGCGGCGAGGTCGGCTTGATGGTGCAGACGTGGGTCGCGGCGTCGCAGTTGAGGTCGGTGTCGGGGATGTTGAAAGCGATAACGTCGTTGGCGCCGAGGTTGGGGTTGGCGTTGGCGTCGAGGATGGCCTGGCGGAGCGAGCCGGTGCCGCCGTCCTCCGTGTTCGTGACGGTGTAGGTGTTGGCGAGGGGTGAAGTGGCGGAGGCGGCTACCGCCCACACGACGGCGGCGAGCAGAGTCGCCGAGAGGAGCGACACGTAGAGGACGCGCGCGCGGCGTGAGGTGAACGTCTCTGAGGTGGCCTTGTGTTCCATGTGCGAGGCGGAGGCTACGGCAGCCGTGCCACCGAAGACTGACGGTTGAATTGGAGTGGATGAGTGAAGCCTGTTCGGAAGCTGAAGTAAGGTCTGGCGCGCTCGCGAGAGAGAGACGTGCCGACCGGGCCTGCTCCCAACGCTCAGGGCGCCGCTTATATCACAAGGGGTTGCCGGTAGTCAGCAAAAAAACCGGCCGGGTGTGAAAAAAAGTGATGGGGGCCGGTTGGCATAACCGGCCCCCTTCACTCCTTTGAAGTGTGTGGCTGACTACTGCCCGAACCTCTGACGGTATTCGTCGGACGAGAGGAACGCTTTGACCATCTCGGCGTTGACGAAGTTGCCGTCGAACTCGTTCAGTTTATCGAGCCAGAACTTCCAGCCGCGGAAGTCTGTGTCCTGCGGGTCGTCCGGGTTCCTTCTTAAGTATCCGAAGTACTGCATCAGCACGAAGGCGCGGCTCTTCTCGCCCGCGCGCAGGTCGGCGTCCTCGGCCACGCTGCGCAGGACGGCCGCGCGCCCCTGCGTCTGGTCGGGCGCGCCCGCGAGCTGCGCGACGAGCTGGTCGCGCTCTCCTTGCGAGAGCACGCCGCCCGCGTTCCGGTTCAGCTTATCGACGAACTCCGCCGACGACATCGACAGCGGGAACGCGTTGAGGAAGCGCTGCCGCGAGACGAACTCAAGCGCGTAAGCGTTCTTGTTCGCTTCCAACAATTGCTCCCAGTTCGGCGCGCCGACGACAACGCCCTGACCGATGCGCTGCGAGTCCGACAGGAACTCCCGCAGGCGAATCACAGGCACGGTGCCCGGCACGTTCGGCGAGGTCGCGTCGCCGTACGCCGCCTTGTAAGTGCGATAGGCGAGATAGCCCGTCTCCTGAAATTCAATCGAGAGGAAGAAGGCCGCGCTGACGTTGATGCGCTTGACCTCGCGGCATTGCGCGTCCGCGCCGCACTGCTCGATCTCGTTCACCCAGAACTGCAAGCCTTCGGTGTCGGGCTCGCGGTTGAGGAAGTCGTGGTAGTGCTGGCGCACGAAGAAGGTCGTGTCGAAGGCCGCGTCGCCCACGGGGCTCGGGCCGTCGGCCGTGTCTTCGGAGTTGATGGTGAGCGCGACCACGCTCGGCCCGCCGAGCGAGACGCCGGACGGGTTCGACAGCACGAGGTCGAGCGTCTCGGCCGACTCAAGGTAGCGGTCGTCCGTGACGAGCACGTTGAAGGTCTTGCTCGTCTCGCCCGCGGCGAAGCGCAGCGTGCCGAGCGACGCCGTGAAGTCCGAACGCTCCGACGCCGACCCGCCCGCGGTCGAGTAATCGACCGACGCGGCCTGCGCGGTGTTGCCCGTGCGCGTCACGATGATCTGCGCCTGCCCGTCCGCCTCGTTCACGCTGTAGCCGTTCGCCGAGAACTGCACGAGCGAAGCGGCGGTCGAGCCCTGGTCGATGATCGTCGCGACGCCCTGGCCGTCGGCCACGGTCGCGCGCGTCTGGTTGGTCGAGGCGACGTTGAGTGCGAAGGTCTCGTCGCCCTCCGTCACGGCGTCGCCCAGCAGCGGGACTTCGACCGTCTTGAAGGTCTGGCCCGCGGCGCTGAAGGTGACGGAGCCACTCGTCGCCGCGTAGTCGCTGCCGGCCGTGGCCGTGCCGTCGGCGGTCGAGTAGTTCACGGTCGCGCCCTTGCCCGTCGGCTGCGACAACCTGATGGCGAAGACGGCCTTCGCGCCCGCGCCCTCGACGGCCGTCACGTCCGTGACGGAGACGGTTGGCGGCGCGTCGTCGTCGATGATGTTAACGTCGAGCGTCGGCATGTCGATGCTCGCGTTCGAGGCGTTGAATAACTCGAAGATGAAGGACTCATCGAACTCGTCGATGGTGTCGCCGATGACGGGCAACTGCACCTCCTGCCTGTACGTGCCGGGCGCGAAGGCGATCGTGCCGGTGACGGGCAGGTAGTCGTTGTTGGCGAGCGCGGTGTTGTTGAGCGTGCGATACGAGACGCTCACGGTGCGACTCGTCGCCGCGCTCAAACGAACCGCGATGGTGTGGTTACGCGTCCCGGCGTCGCCTTCGGCGAAGCCGCCGGAGGTCACGCTCTCAGGCGCGACCAGGAGCGACGTGTTGCCGTCGAGGATGCGGACGGCCACGCGCGCGTACGGCCCAAGCTGCTCAAGCTCGGGCGCGCTCAGGTTGAGGTAGACGTACTCGGGCGTCTCGGTTACGCCGTCGTCGGCGACGGGCAGCGAGATGAACTTCTCGGTCTCACCCTCGGCAAAGGTGAGCTGGCTTGAGACGGGCGTGTAGTCCGCGCCGGCCGTGGCCGTGCCCGTGCCGGTCGAGTAGTTGACGGTCAGCGTGCCGCGGCTGCCGCCCGTGCGCATGACGCGCACAGAGGCCGTGCCGATGTCTTCAAGCACGTAGAAGT
>CAXTSK010000196.1:0-8626 GCA_964246655.1 uncultured Pyrinomonadaceae bacterium | reverse complement strand
CTCCCATGCCGCCGCCCTTGCCGGGGCCGGAAGAGGGCACGGTCGCCGTCGAGTTGGGCAGGCCGTAGGGGATGTCGCGCGGGTCAACCTTTACCAGCATCGGATCGACCTGCATCGTCGCCGGAGTCGGCAGGTGCGCGTTGAGCGGCGGCGCCTTCGGGCTCGCCGTCACGATGGGCGGCACTTCGAGCTGTGCCGTCGGCAGCTTGCCCTGAGAGGCAGGCGAAAGGTCGCCGCGCCCGCCGCCTCCTCCGCCCGCTGGCTTCTCGTACTTCGGCTTCGAGCCGCCGCCCTTCCCCTCGTTCGTGCCCGCCGGGCCTTTGTCTGGCTGCGGCTGTTCGCGCGGGATATTGTTGTCAACCCAGCCGACGAGTTCGGTATTCTCGTAAGGGTTGACGGCCGCGAGGTGGCGCGCGCGCATCCTCTCCAGCGCGAAGACGCCGCCGAGCAGCAGCGTGACGAAAAGGAACGCGCTCGTCGTCGCCAACGCGACGTTGCGCTGTGAGAAGAAGCCCCAGCCCGCGCGGCCGTACGCCTCGACCGAGCGCCCCACGAAGCCGAAGGGGTCGCGCTTGAACTCGGGCAGCGTGAGCCCGGCTTCGCGCCCGACGGCCTTCAACTCTTTGAAGAGCCTGCGCGTGAGCCCCTCGTCTTCGACGAAGGTCAGGCGGTACTCGCCGCGCGCGAATTCGGGCCGCCCCCAGAAGTCTGTTCGAATCTCTTGTGCCATACGTCGCCTCAGCCTTTCTTCGTAGCCGTCCCAGAAACTTTCCGCCGGGAGAGACGTTTCGGCGGCTTCGTCGAAGACTCGCAGCGTCTCGGCCATCCCGCGATACCGAGCCGCACAGCGTTCGCAGCGCACGACCTCTTCGAGCAGCGACTCTTTCGCGCCGCCCTCCACCTCGCCGAACAGCAGCTCGACGAGTGACTCTTCGGTCGTCTGGCAATCGTGTCTCATCGCGAACTAACTCTTGCCGCCCGCCCCGAGCGGCAGCTCCTCGCCCACGCCCAGCGAGGCACGCAGCTTCTCGATGGAGCGGAAGAGGGATTTCTTCACCGTGCCCGCCGAGCAGTTCAAAGCGTCGGCGATCTCCTGACTCGTCATTCCTTCTCTATGTTTGAGCAGGAAGATTAGACGCTGCTGCTCGGTCAGCTCGCCGAGCGCGCGCATGACGCGCCCGGCCATGAGCTTGTTGTGGTAGACGCCCTCGGTTCCCTCGTCCGAGAGCCCACGCGCGAGCGTCTGCTCTTCGAGGAGTTCTTCGAGGCTGTCGAGCTTGACCTTCGTCTTCACCTCGTCGCGCGTCACCGTCTCGGCCCGCCTGTGGTTGAGAAAAGCGTTGACCATGATCCGCCGCAGCCACGTGTGAAAACTCGACTCGAAGCGGAAGCCTTTGAGCGAGCGGAACGCCTTGAGCCAGACCTCCTGCGAGAGGTCTTCGGCGTCCTCGGGCCGGCGACAGTAGTGGAGGGCGAGGGCGTAGACGCGCCGCTCGTACTCTCGCGCGAGCCGGCAGAATGCGTCGAGGTCGCCGCCCTGCGCGCGCCGGATCAGTTCGTTCTCGCTGGTCAACGGTTAGAGTCCCCGGGCGAGCCCGCTCTTGCAGGCTCACAGGCACAGACACCGCGGCGCCGGATTCGGTTGGCACACACGCCGCAGAAATTTTGTGCTCAGATGAGAGGGAAGGCCGGGAGGGTTGGATTGGGTAAGGCGGGGCAGAAGCCAGACCGTGAGGGAGGGCGTCGGTCAGACGCAAAACGAGGGAGGGAGGATGAAAGGCCCGCTGCCTTTCATCCTCCCTCCCTCACGGTCTGGCTACTGCCTTTTACTCCGCGCCGCCGTCCTTCTTCTCGGCGCCGAGCTTCGACGAGATGGCCGTCAGCAGGCGCGGGAAGGTGCCGAGCGGCGTGCGGCTCTCGACGTAGAAGCCGTCCTCGCGCGTGACGCCGAAGGCGAAGCTCGGCCGGAGGCTCGCGGTCTGCCCCTCGGTCTTGAACGACTGCTCGCCGCCGGAGAGGGTGCGCCCGAGGCGATTGAGGTAGTCGGCGTTCGTGTTGAAGTAGACGAACTGCGCCGGGCCTTGCAACCGCGCCGCGGCCTCGCGGTAGGCCGCCGTCTCCTTCAGAGAGCGTCCGCTTTGCGCCGTGTCGATGACGCGCTCGACGTTCTCGGGCCTGCCGCTCGCGACGAAGTTGCCGCCCACGAAAGCGTACTCAAGCCCGCGCCCCTCCTTGCCCGCGATGCGCAGGACTTTCACGCCCTTGTACTCGCGCTCCGTCGTCTCGCGCTGGTTCTTCTCGGCGAACTTCGCGAGCGCGCCCGCGAACGACGCCTCGTCCTTCAGGTTGACAAGGATGACGCCGCTCGGCCCCTCTTCCGAATTGCCCGAGGTCAACTGCGCCGCGCAGACTTCGGTGCCGACGGCGCCGACGATCTCCGCGCGGAGGTCAACGCCGGTCTTCTCGGTGAACTGCGCCAAGCCCTCCTCGGGGCCGCGCTTGCCCGCCTGATTCGAGAGCTGCGAGGCGAGCGCGAACATCTGGTCGAAGGTCTGCGGCGCGTTGGCGACCGACGCGTCGAACGCCTGCACGGCCGTCTCGGGCACGAGCGCGAGCAGCTTTCCTTCGGTCGGCGGGTTGGCCGCGACGGTGGCGAGCACGCCCTCGCGGTTGGGCGCGACCACGCCGAAGCGCTCGACGACGCGGCCGTCCTCGAACGTCGAGGTGAACGAGGCCGACTGCACGCTCGCCGCGCCGAGGCCGTGGAAGAGCTGACGGAAGGCGGCGAGTTTCTCGTCCTCGCCCGACACCTGCACGCCGTCCACGATGCGCGTCAGCGCCGCGCCGTCGAGGAAGCCGAACATGCCGTCCACGCCCGGCGCGGCGGCGCGTGCCTGCTTGAAAGTCTCGTTGGTTTCGAGCGAGGGGATTGTGCCCGCGCGCACGTCGAGCACGCGCTTGACGGCGTCGGTCGTGTTCGAGACGACGAGCAACTCGCTCGCGTACGCGTAGGCGAAGCCGTGCTTGCCCTGCTTCGTCACGACGTTGAGCTTGGCCTTGCCGTAGTCCTCGGTCTTCGTCTCGATCCCCTTCTGCTGCCCGTCGCGCACGAAGCGCAGCACGCGGTTCTCGAAGGTGCGGCGCGCCTCCCAGTCGTTGAACTGCCCGACGACGACGAACTGCGGCTCGGGCTTGCCCTCCGCGGTCGGCGCGACGCCGAGCAGCGCGATGGCGTAGCTCGCGTCGAGCGCGCCCGCGTGGTTCGCCCCGATCATAAAGAGCGAGCTGGCCGCCGAATTCTCCTTCGAGAACTCGCGCCACGCCTCCGACTCGATGACCTTGAGCGCCTGCGCGCGCAGGTCGTTCACCTCGACGAAGCCGATCGTGTCGGCCGGGAGCAGGCGCTCCAAACGCGGGTTCTGCGCCTTCGTCGGCCGCGCGATCTCCACCGCCGCCGCCACCCCGGCCAGCACGAGCACCGCCGCGGCGAACAGGGTAAAACTCTTGCTTTTCAGTCTTTCCACGATGAGCCTCCGTTCAAATCAATGCGGAATTGAGTGATGAATGATGAATTAAGAGATTTCAAGCAGCAGCATATTTATCACTCATCACTCATCACTTCCTTATCTCATTTCCTTGCGCGCGAAGACGTACTGCGACGCGAAGTAGAGCCCCGCGGCCATGAGCAGCATGCCGAAGATCGGCGCGAACTCCAGCCGGCCGTAGAGTTCGAGGTTGACGGTGTCGCTGTTGCGCGTCGCGCGGCTGATGATCCAGTCGAAGAGATATTGGCCGAAGGCGTAGAACATCAGGACGAGCGAGACGGCGCCGGCGATGACCGCGATCCACCACTTCTCGAACCAGACCGAGAAGAGGAACGTCCCCGAGTAGACCATCAGCGAGATGACCATCGTCCACACCGTCCCGCGCAGCGCGTTCGACGCCACCAGAGCGAACGACCCCCACGCCCCCGCGAGCGTCACGTTCGTCGCCGCCGCGGCCATCGCCAGGTAGACCACGGTCAGCGTCGAGAGGATGGAGAGCCCGACGCACGTCGTCGTCTGCAACGCGCCGACCGCGTACTTGAAGAGCAGGACGTGCCAGCGCTTCACCGGCCGCTCGAAGAGGAAGAATATGCTCTGGTTGTCCAGCTCGGCCCCGATGGAGCCGACCGCGAAGAACGCCAGCAGGAACAGCCCGGCCGTAATCAGGAAGACCGACTGGATGACCAGCGCGAGCTCGAAGCCCTGCGACGCCACGGCGTCCGAGAGCGCGTAGAGGTCGAAGCGCGCTTCCTTCCTGAAGGTCATGACCAGCGTCGCAACGCAGAGCGGGATGTGGAACGCCACCGCGAACGCCAGCCACTTCCAGCGCGTCTCGCGCCACTCCTTCCAGAGCATCGCCTTCATGATCGACTTCGTCACCGGTTCGCCCTCCGCTCGCGCTCCGCGCGCACAGTGTTCACGAAAATGTCTTCCAGGGAGATGGGCAGCACCTCCGGGTTCTTCACGCCGCGCTCGCCGAGCAGCTGCAAGGTCTCGTCGCCGAAGCCTTGGACGGTTAGCACCTGCTCGCGCCGCCCGTTCTCGACCATCAGGACGCCGGGCACGCCCGCCACCTCGGGGCGCGTGCCGTTCGTCGCGTAGCGGACGCGCTTGTACGAGAGCTTGATGTCGTCGATGGTCGAGACCATCAGCAGGGCGCCCTCGTCCATGATGCCGACGTAGTCCGCGACGCGCTCGACCTCCTCGACGATGTGCGATGAGAAGAGGACGGTCTTACCCTCTTGGGCGATCTCCGCGACGATGTTCTCGATGAAGTCGCGGCGGACGATGGGGTCGAGCCCCGAGGTCGGCTCGTCGAGGACGATCAGCTCGGGGTTGAACGAGAGCGCGAGCAGCAGGCACAGCCGCG
The DNA here is from genome assembly GCA_964246655.1 of uncultured Pyrinomonadaceae bacterium. Lineage (GTDB taxonomy): Bacteria > Acidobacteriota > Blastocatellia > Pyrinomonadales > Pyrinomonadaceae > QHXN01. Next base: position 3,712 of record CAXTSK010000196.1, on the reverse strand, counting down.
CGCGGTTGCCGCGCGAGAGTTGCCGCACCTTCTTCTCCGGCGGCAGGCTGAAGCGCTTGAGGAGGTCTGCCGCCTTCTGGTCGTCCCACGTCTCGTGGAAGGCGCGCGTGAAGCTGATGCTTTCCGCGACCGTCATCCAGTCGTACATGTAACGGTTCTCGGAGACGTAGGCGACGCGGCGCCGGATGCCGAGCAGGTCTTCGCCGAGCGCGCGGCCGAGCACGCGTATCTCTCCGGCGGTCGGCCGCAGGTGCCCCATGATCATCTTGATGATGGTGGACTTCCCCGCCCCGTTCACGCCGAGCAGGCCGAAGACCGTGCCCCTCGGGACGCGCAGGGAGACGTTCTTCACGGCCTCGAACTTCCCGAACTTGCGCCCGAGGTTCAGCGTCTCGATGGCGTTGTCACCTAAGCTGTTGTCGAAGTCTGGACTCATTGACTCACTCTTGTTCCGCTTCCGCCTGACCTTCTCACTTGCCGACCGCCTCGGGCGCGCGCGCCTGCATAATGTTCTCAAGGACTCGCTCGAACGCGTCGCGCAGCTCGCGCTCCGAAAGTCCGAGGTTGACGCCCTCGACCAGGGCCTTCTCCAAAAGCTCGTTCAAGACCCGGCGGCGCTCGCCCTTCGACATCTCGACGCCCTGCCCCGAGACAAACGTGCCCGCGCCCTGCCGCTTGTAGATGACGCCCTCGATCTCCAAATCCAGATAGGCGCGCGCCACCGTGTTCGGGTTGACGGCCAGCTCGACGGCGAGCTGCCGCACGGACGGCAGAGGGTCTTCCGTCTGAAGCCGCCCCATGGCGACCGCCGTCTTAATCTGCTGAGCGATCTGTAAGTAAATCGGCAGACCGCTCGACGGGTCGATGTTTATGAACAACGCTGCCCCCGACCGTCACTGTATCGGTCAACTAATACAGTGACACAGAGTACGGGGCGGGTCAAGCGAAGGTTTCAAAAAAAAGTTTCGGCCGCCCGTTCCCGAGCGGCCGAAACTAATTTACAGCCTTTTTACAGGCTATTTGACGGTCTTCACGCCGTTGCCGGGGGCACCGTTGCCTGCGCCGCCGTCGATGCCGAGGCGGTCTTTGAAGAGGCTGAGCAGGAGCAGCGTGCCGATGCCGCCGCCGCCGTCGCCGGTGCCGCCCGAGGCGAGGATGTCGGGGGTGATGCGGACGTTCTTCTCGCCGATGACTCTCAGCGTCTCGACAAGGGCGACGCCCTGCGGGCCGAGCGCGTTGACCTGCTCGTGGTAGGCGACGCCCTGCGCCTCGCCCATCAGCCTGACCTTCTCGGCCTCGGCCTTGCCCGTGGCGAGGATGTAGTGCGCCTCGCCCTCGGCCTCGGCCTTGCGCTGCTCGGAGCGGCGCGTGGAGATTTCGACGCCGACCGTCGCCGCCATCAGGTCTTTCTGGTTGTCGGCGTGGGCGCGCGTCTTCTCAAGCTGGATGCGCTTCTCCTCGGCCTCACGCTGCGCGTTGAACATGTTCTGGCGCTGCTCGGCGAGAATCTTCTCGGTCTGCGTCTTCATCAGCTCCTCGGGGAGGTGGATGTGGCAGATGAGGACGTTGACGACATCGACGTGGTACTTCAAGAGGTGCGCGCGGACGCGGGCCTCGGCGCGCTCCTGCTCCTCGTGGCGATTCTGGAGGTAGGCCATCGCCGACGACTCCGAAGCCTGATTGCGGAAGATCGAGTCGATGAGCGGGTGCATCACGTTCTGGATGAGCCGCTCGATGCCGCCGATCTTGGCGACCATGAAGGGCGCGTCCTCGGGCTTGACGCGGAAGACGACGCGCACTTCGAGCTGCATCGTGAAGCCGTCCTTCGAGATGACCTCGAACGGGTCGAACGTGTTCGACGTGTCGCCCGCCGTCCACTCGACGGTCTGGTTGGTCGTCGGGATGATGATGGGCGAGACGGCCAGCGTGTTGACGTAGTAGCGGCCGGGGCCGACGACCGACTCCTGGATGCCGCGGAAGCCCTCGGGGACGACGTACGCCTCGTGCGCGCCCTCGTCGAGGCGGCGGTCGGCCGGGTCGGTCATCATCAGATCTTCCTCAATCTCGGCCTTCGAGCGGCTTTCGTCGTCGAGCTTGTCGAGGCGCGCAACGGCGTCCGTGATGTGCTGCTTCTCTTCGCGCTCCATGCGCGCGCGCACCTTGTCCGCCATCTGGCGGCGCACCTCCTCGCCCGGGTCTTTGCCGACGTTCGAGACGATGACCGCGACCTCGCCCGGCTTGACCTCGCGCGCCGCCTCGGGGATGACCTTGAAGACGAGCGGGTTGATGTAGTAGGTGCCGGGCAGCAGGATGTCCTTCTGCGGCCCGCGCTGGCCGCCGTTGCGGATGAACTCGTTGCTGTCGGAGAAGTTGTCGTGCCCCTCGACGGGCGTGGCGACGTAGTCACGCGGGTCTAAGGGCGCGCCGTCCAAAGCTTCGACCAGGCCCACCTGGTTCTCGTTAATCACCGTCGCGTCGAAGAGGCGGACGAAGAAGAGGCCCGGCTTCGGGTCGCCGCCTTCGAGCGGGACGCTCTGCGTCAGGATGCGGTAGGTGCCGGGCGTCAGGATTTCGACCTGCGGGCCTTTCTGGCCGCCGCTGGCGACGAACTGCTCGGCGTCTTGGAAGTTGCGGTGGCCGTCGATGGCCTTGCCGTGCAGGCGGCCGGCGTCGAGCGGGTCGCCGTCCGAGGCGGTGGTGATGCCGACCTTGCCCGGCGGAATGGTCGTCACCTTCGAGATGGAGACGCGGAAGAGGTACGGGTGGATGGGCCACAGCCCCGGCGGGAGCGTGCGGAGCTGCATGCCCTTGACGCCGCCGCGCTTGATGAAGGCGATGGGGTCCTGAAAGTTGTTGTGCGCGTTCTGCGCGCGGTCGGGCGCGAAGATGCGACCCGGGGGCATCGGCTCGCCGTCGATGGCCTCGACGATGCCTAACTCGTCCGGGCCGATCTCGATGAGCGGCACCTTGCGCACGACCTTCTCGAAGGGCCACTTGACGAGGTGGAGGCCGGGCTTGAGCACGTCGGCCTGGATGCCGACCTCGCCCTCGGTGGCGACGACGCGGCCCGGGGGCATCTTGTGGCCGAAGTAACGGCGCTCCTTGATGGCGATCTCGCGCGCGCCGACGTTGACGAGCACCTTGCCCAGGATGACGAGCAGGACGATCAGCGCGACGCCGAGCACCACGATGATGGGAATGTACATAACTAAATCGTTGTTGTTCATGTGGACTCCAGTCCTTGGGGTTCTCCCGACCGTTAACTAGAAGACGTTGACCGCGACACGGGTTACAGGGTGCGCGCCCGCCTTTAAGGCGGCGGCCGCTCCTCTTCCAGGACTCGCTCGACCGCACGCTGCCCCACGGCGGTGAGCCTACGGCGCGTATCCGCCAATTTCTGCTTGAGGACGAAGCCCGCCCCCGAGCGCTTGGCCTCCGAGGAGAGCAGCCAGTACTCGGCCTCGAAGAGCGCGCGTAAGTCCTCCGCGCCGAGCGCGTCGAGGCCGCCCTCCTCCCAAACCTCTAAGACTTCGCTGACGGCGCGCCCGAACGTGCCCGCGTCGTCCGAGAGCGCCGAGACGCGGAGCAGTTCGGTCGTCGAGGCGCGGGTCGGCCCGTAGCGCCACTCGCCGAGCAGCATCTCGGCCAGCTCGGGCGAGGCGCGCAGGTCGCGGCCGCCGAAGAGGGTCTCGGTGTAGGAAGCGTCGATATC
>CAXTSK010000195.1:7417-8649 GCA_964246655.1 uncultured Pyrinomonadaceae bacterium | reverse complement strand
TGCTGAAGTTGTCAAACTCAATGCACAGCTTCTCGCTGCGTAACATGAGTTACTATTCACCATTTACTATTCACCAACTCAGTAGCTCTTCGGCAGTCCGAGCACGCGCTCGGCGATGATGTTGCGTTGGATTTCGCTGGTGCCTGCCTCGATGGTGTTGCCGCGCGTGCGGAGGTATGCGTACTCCCAGACGCCCTTGTCGAACTCTTTGAGCTGGCCGTAGGGGCCGAGTATCTCCTGCGCGGCCTGTTGCGTGCGCTGGTTCATCTCGCTCCAGTAGAGTTTCTGAATCGAGCCCTCAGCGCCGGGGACGGCGGACTTCGAGAGCGACGTTAAGGCGCGGTTGGTGTTGAGACGCAGTATCTCAAGTTCGAGATAAGCCTGCGCGAGCTTCTGGCGGACGAGCGGGTCTTCACTGGCCGGGCGGCCGTTGCGCTCTACAGTTCTGGAACGCGCGATGAGCGCTTCGAGCTGGCGCTTGAAGACGACTTGAATGCCCGTGCCGAGGTTGGCGCGCTCGTTCATGAGCGCGGTGATGGCCGTCGTCCAACCCTTGTTGACTTCGCCGAGGACTTGTTCGGGGCCGATGCGCACGTTCGAGAAGAAGACCTCGTTGAAGCCCGAGTCGCCCGACATCTGACGGAGCGGCCTCACGTTGACGCCCTCGGCGTGCATGTCTGCGAGCAGGCAGGTGATGCCTTTGTGCTTCGGCGCCTCCGCGTCGGTGCGCACGAGGAGCAGGCACCAGTCGGCCATCTGCGCGAAGCTCGTCCAGATTTTCTGTCCGTTGATAATGAACTCTTCGCCGTCGCGCGCCGCCTTCGTGCCGAGCGCGGCGAGGTCGCTGCCGGCGTTCGGCTCCGAAAAACCCTGACACCAAATTTCCTCGCCCGAGAGAATCTTCGACAGGTAGCGCGCCTTCTGCTCTTCGGTGCCGAGCGCGATGATGGTCGGGCCGACGAGCGAGAGGCCGATGGTGCCCACCAGCTGCGGCGCGTTGGCGCGCGCCAGCTCCTCCTGAAAGATGGCCTGTTCGATGAGAGTCGCGCCGCGCCCGCCGAACTCCTTCGGCCAGGAGATGCCCGCCCACCCGCCGTCGTAGAGCTTGCGCTGCCACGCGCGTAGATACTCGATATACTCGGCGCGGTCTTCCGAGCCGGTGCCGCCGCCTGCCCACTCCTCCGGCACGTTCTCGCCGAGCCACGCGCGGAACTCGTCGCGAAACTTCTGCT
>CAXTSK010000195.1:0-7407 GCA_964246655.1 uncultured Pyrinomonadaceae bacterium | reverse complement strand
CGCCCGGTGTTAAGTTCAAGTCCATAGGTTAGACCTCAGTGACGAGTGACGAGTAAGCAGTTGCTTTTGCTCATCACTCGTCACTCGTCACTCGTCACTTCCTTCGACGCCTCCCACAGCAACTCGGCCACGTCCATGACCTTCATGTCGCGGTCGCCTTTGCGTGCGTTCACGCCGTCCTCCATCATCGTCATGCAGAAGGGACACCCGACGGCGAGCACATCGGCTCCGGTCGCGAGCGCCTCGCGCGCGCGCTCCTGGTTGACGCGCTTGTCGGGCGGCTCGTCCACGAAGCTCATCCCGCCCCCGCCGCCGCAACAGAAACTATTGTTACGCGTGCGCGACATCTCGACCGCCCCGCCTCGCGAAGAGATTTGCACCAGTTGACGCGGCGCGTCGTAGACGCCGTTCTGCCGACCCAGATAACAAGGGTCGTGGAAGGTTATCTTCTTCCCCGACTCCGAGAGCGGCTTCAACTTCCCTTCCTCGACGAGCCGGGCCAGATATTCGCTGTGGTGAAAGACCTCGAACGCGCCGCCGTAAGCAGGATACTCGTTCCTGAAGGTGTTGAAGCAGTGCGGGCAGGCCGTGACGACCTTCTTGACGTGATGCCGGTTCAGGTTCGCGACGTTCTCCCGCGCCAACTGCTCGAAGAGGAACTCGTTGCCGATGCGGCGCGCGGGGTCGCCCGAACACTTCTCCTCCCGACCCATGACGGCGAACTTCACGCCCGCCTGTTCTAAGAGTTGCGCCGTCGCGCGCGTGACTTTCTGATTCCGCTCTATTAAAGCGCCGCCGCAGCCGACCCAGAGAAGGACTTCCGCGTCCTTCACGTCCGAGCCCGTGCGGACATTCAAGCCTTCGGCCCAGTCCATGCGCGTCGCCTGCGTGCCGCTGAACGGGTGGCCGCGACGTTCGAGCGACATCACGGCCTCCTGCATCGAGTCGGGGAACTCCGCCTCCTCCATCACGAGGAAGCGGCGCATGTCCACGATCTTCGGCATCTGCTCGATGAAGACCGGGCACGCCTCCACGCACGCCGCGCAGGTCGTGCACTGCCACAGAGGCACCGGCGAGGTCGCGGGCACCGCGCCTATGATTGCGGAATGCGGATTTCGGATTGCGGATTGGTCGTTATCCGGCGCGTCGCGGTTGCCGCCCGTCTTGTCTTCTTCAATCCGCAATCCGAAATTCGTATTCCGCAATCGAGCGAGGTCGCGGAGTTGAAGGATGATGTCGCGCGGCGACAACTCCTTCCCGACCGCGTGCGCGGGGCAGACGGCCGTGCAACGCCCGCACTCGGTGCACGCGTCGAGGTCGAGCAGGTCTTTCCAGGTGAAGCCCGCGAGCGAGTTGACGCCGAACGACTCGGTCTGCTCAAAGTCGATCTGCTTGAGCGAAGCGCCGATGGGCGCGAGGTTGGCTGCGTAGATGTTGAGCGGCGCGGTCAAGACGTGCGCCATCTTCGTGTACGGCAGCCACGCGAGGAAGGCGAAGCTCGTCGCCAGGTGAAACCACCACGTGAAGGCGTGCGCCGAGCGCATCGCCTCGACGCTCATCAACTGCCGCGACGCGCGCGCGAAGAGGTTGCCGAACGGAGACCACGCGCCCCAGGGGTCGTTCGTCGCCGCGATGCGCCAGCCCTCGACGAGGAACCCTTGCAGGCACATCAGCAGGACGGCCGCCAGAATCAGCGCCGCCTCGTCCGTGTGGACGAGTTTCCTCGGCCGCTTCAAATAACGCCGCGCCGCGGCCAACAGTACGCCGACGATGACGAGCGCGCCGAAGAGGTCTACGACGAACGACTGGAAGTAAAGGTAGAAGCGCCCGCGCATGATGGCGGTGCCGAAGTCCGCGTCGAGCGCGACGACTGTCGTCGCGATGGTCAGCACGACGAAGCCGTAGCTGATCAGCGCGTGGAACAGCCCCGCGTAACGCTCGCGCGCCGTCCGCCGCTGCGCGACTGCGTGCTTGAGCAAGAACCGCACGCGCTCCCACGGCCTATCGAACCGCGCGGCCGGCCTGCCTCGCCGCCAACGGCTCCAATGCCGATACACGCCGTAGCCCGCCACCAAAGCCGTCGGCACCAGCAGCGCGTACATCGCCCACACCTGCGAGACGTTCCAGTAAATCTGGCGCGTGGCGTCCATTATAAGGAAGTGATGAATGATGAGTGATGAATGATGAATTAAAAGCCCGATGCCTTTCATTCATCACTCATCATTTTCTTCAACCTCTCCCGCAGCAGCGGCACGACCTTGCGGTAGTCTTCGACGATGCCGAAGCGGCAGTGTTTGAAGATCGGGGCGTCGGAGTCTGTGTTGATGGCGGCGATGGTTTTGGCCTCGGAGATGCCGGCCATGTGCTGGCTGGCGCCGGTGATGGCGATGGCGAGGTAGAGTTCCGGCGTCACCTTCTTGCCCGTCTGGCCGACCTGCCAAGTGGGCGGCACCCAACCCGCGTCGCACGCCGCGCGCGAGGCCGCGAGTTGCGCGCCGAGCAGTTCCGCCAGCGGGCGCAGCTCCGTCTCGAAAGGCTCCGGCCCGCCGATGCCGCGCCCGCCCGAGACAATCACGCGCGCCTCTTCGAGCCTCGTCTCACCGCCCGCCTCGCGCCTGCGCTCGACGACGCGCGTGCGGGCGTCCGCTTGAACGTTAAGAGTCGCGCGCGTCACCTCGCCCGCCGCTTCGCGCGTTGACGCGGGCGTGAACGCGCGCGCGCGCAGCCACACAACCGCGGGCGCGCGCTTCAGATCGATAGACGCCTGCGCCTTCCCGCCGTAGACCTGCCGCGAGACGCGCACCGCGCCGCCCTCGACGCGCACCTCCGTGCAATCGCCCGCGGCGCTCCCGCCCAGACGATACGCGAGCCGCGGCGCAAGCTCCTGACTGTAAGTGTCGTTCGCCAGCAGCACTGCGCGCGGCTTCGACTCGCCGCAGACCTGCGCCAGCGCCGCGAGGTAAGTCTCCGGCTGGTACTCGCGCAGCTCCGCCTGGTCGGCTATCAACACGGCGTCGGCGACGCGCGCGGCCTCGCCCGCGACCGTCCCCGCGCCTTCTCCCAACACGACCGCGCGCAGGCTCCCGCCCAGCTCGTCCGCCAGACGCCGCCCCGCGCCCGCCAAGCCCTGCGCGCCCTTATCGAAGCCGTTCGCGGCGAAGAGAATGATGAGAACGTCATTCATAGGAAGAGTAGACAGTAGTCAGTAGACAGTAGAAAAACCTTCGCAGTCAGACAGTCGGCTTGTCATAAACAACGTCAGCAGAGCGGAGCCTACTGACTACTGTCTACTGACTGCTGTCTACTGCTTTAACGATTCGTTGGGCGAAGGCTTCGACCTTTTCGTCGAGGGTGTCGCCGGAGACGAAGTCGCAGCGCGTCTCCTTCTGCGGGATGGAGAGTTCGGCCACCTCGTAGTAGTCGTTACCGCCGGCCGCGAGGCCGAGGTCTGCAAGCGTGAACTTCGTCAACGGCTGGCGGTAGGACATCATCACGTCGCGCACCTTCGGGATGCGCGGGACGTTGTGCTCGTCGTTCGTGACGGTGACGACGACGGGCGGCGCGGCCTCGAAGACCTCCCAACCGGAGTCCGTCTGCCGCTTCAGGCGCAGGACGTTGCCCGCAGGCTCAACCGTATCCACGAAGGAGACGCAGGGGAGCCCAAGCTCTTCCGCGAGCAGCCCGCCCGTCTGGCCCGCGCCCCAGTCGCCCGCCTCGCGCCCCGTCATGATGAGGTCGAACGTGCTGAGCCTTCTGATTGCAGTCGCCAGCACGCGCGCCACCGCGAGCGGGTCGGGCGTCCCTTCACTCTCATTGAGGACGAGCGCGGCCGCGTCCGCCTTCATCGCCAGCGCCTTCCGCAGAGAGTCCTCCGCGGTCGGCCGCCCGTACGAGAGCACGGTGATCTTCCCGCCGCCCGCGCGCTCGCGCAGTTGCAGCGCCGTCTCCAGCGCGTTCTCGCAGAAGATGTTCGTGACGAGATTCGCCGAGCCCTGCTCGGCCTCGCGCCGCGTCGCGTCCACGCGGAAGTCGCGCGCCGGTACCTCCGGGTCGAGAATCTGCTTGAGACAGACGAGGATGTTCATAGCTTGTAAGTGAGCAGTGAGCGGTGAGCAGTTGAAGGCTGTAAACGCTAGAGTTCGAATTAACCTTCAACTTCTAAACGCGGAGCGACTGCTCACCGCTTACTGCTCACTGCTCACCGCCTTCAGCTTTATCGGTTTCATCAGTCCGTGCAACGCGATCCTGACGATCTGGTCGGCCGCCTGCTCTTCGTCGAGCGCGCCGCCCTGCTGGAACCAGCGCGAGAGCCAGTTGATCATCCCGAGGAGGCTGAAGGCGGCGGCCGTCGTGTTCACATCCTGCATCTTCCCCGCGGCCTTCAGCTCGTCGAGCGTGCCGCGGAGGAAGTCGAAATACTTTCGCTTGCTCTGCGTGATCTTGCGCTGCTGCGCGGGCGTGAGCGCCGTCACCTCGTCCACGAGGATGGTGATGGCGCCCTGCCCGCGCGTGACGAGCCGGGCGTGCGGGGCCCCGCGGGAGCGGCCGCGGGGGGGCGGGGGGGGGGGGGGGCGGGGGGGGGGGGGGGGCGGGCGGGGCGTGCGCGCCGAGGATGAAGCGCAGGCGCGCGGCCGGGTCGTCGATGGCGCGGGCGGGCGTGGCGACCTCCTCGTCCAGCTCCCACAGCCCGAAGTTCATGATGTCGAAGAGCAGCTCTTTCTTGCCGTTGATGTAGTGGTAGAGCCCGGCCTTCGTCATGCCCAGGGCGTTGGCGATGTCGTTGACCGAGGTCGCGTCGTAGCCCTTGCGGAGGATGATCTGCGCGGCCGTGCGGTAGATTTCCGCCAGGCGCTCGTTGTTCGGGGCGGACTTTTTCTGTGCTCTCGTCGGCATGGGTGTGCGGGTGTTTGACTCGGGCTTGTGCGCTAAAGGCTTGGGTGTTATTTTACCGACCGGCCGGTCGGTAGTTATAACCCGAACCCCGCCGGAGCGTCAACAAGTACGTAGCCGCGCCCGGCACTCCGCCGAAAGGAAGTCCCATGTCAACACAGACCGACCTGCGCGCCGCGGGCGCGGGCGCCGCTTTCCTCTCCACGGATGCCGCCCCCGAAGACGTTTTCACCCGCGAAGACCTCTCGCCCGCGCAGCAGATGTTCGGCCGCATCGCCGAGGATTTTATGCGCGCGGAGGTGCTGCCGCGCGACGCGGAGATTCACGCGAAGGACTGGCCGCTGACGCGTGAGCTTTTGTTGAAGGCCGCCGAGTTAGACCTCCTGCGCGTGGACATCCCCGAAGCCTACGGCGGGCTCGGGCTCGACAAGGTCAGCTCGGCCTTCGTCGGCGAGAAGATCGGCGTCGTGCCCTCTTTCGCGGGCTCGCTCGGCGCGCACACCGGCATCGGGACGCTGCCGCTCGTCTACTTCGGCACGGAGGAGCAGAAGGCGCGCTACCTGCCCCGGCTCGCGAGCGGCGAATGGGTCGCCGCCTACGCCCTGACCGAGCCGGGCTCCGGCTCCGACGCGCGCGCCGCGCGGACGAAGGCGACGCTCACAGAAGACGGCACGCACTACCTCCTCAACGGGCAGAAGATGTGGATCACGAACGGAGGCTTCGCGGACCTCTTCACCATCTTCGCGCAGGTGGACGGCGACAAGTTCACGGCCTTCGTCGTCGAGCGCCGGATGGGCGTGGTGAGCGGGCGCGAGGAGCCGAAGCTCGGGCTCGACGGCTCGTCCACGACGGCGCTCATCCTTGAGAACGTCCGCGTGCCCGTCGAGAACGTGTTGGGTCAAGTCGGCGAAGGGCACCGCGTCGCCTTCAACATCCTGAACCTCGGCCGGCTCAAGCTCGGCACGCGCAACATCGGCGGGGCGAAGCAGGCTTTAACGCGCGCCGCGAACTACGCCGTCGAGCGTCGGCAGTTCGGACGAGCCATCGCGGAGTTCGGGATGATTAAGCAGAAGCTCGGCGAGATGGCCGTCTGCTGTTACGTCGGCGACGCGGTCGTCTACCGCACGCTCGGCGACGTAGACCGCGCGCTCGAAGCTGTGCCGGCGGATGACGCGGAGCGCGTGCTCAAAGTCATCGAGAGCTTCGCCGTCGAGTGCTCCGTCAACAAGGTCTGGACGAGCGAGGCGCTGGCGTACGTCGTGGATGAGGCTTTGCAGACCTACGGCGGCTACGGCTACTCGAAGGAGTACCCGGCCGAGCGCGCCTACCGCGACGCACGCATCACGCGCATCTACGAGGGCACGAACGAGATCAACCGCCTCATCATCCCCACGCGGCTGTTGAAGCACGAAGCCACCCGCCACCTCTTCGACGGCGACACGGCCCGCCGCGCGCTTAAAAAGGGCGACGCTCAGACAGCAACACCTTCATCCACACCGCTCCCCGCCGAACGCGACCTGCTCGCGCGCGCCAAGCGTCTCGTCATCTTCACCCTCGGGCTCGCGAAGGAGACTTACGGCGAAAGCCTCTCGGAAGAGCAGGAAGTCCTCGGCCACGTCGCGGACATCACCGCGGAGACCTACGCGCTTGAGAGCGCGCTGCTGCGCACCGAGAAACTCGTCGCCGCCCGCGGCGAGGCGGCTGCGACCATCCAGCTCGACATCGCCCGCATCTACGCCTCCGACGCCGCCGACCGCATGGAGCACTCCGCCAAACAGGTCGCGGCCGCGCTCTCCGACGCAGGCAATTCAACAGAACTTCTCGAAGCCGTGCGAAGGCTCACGCGGCACACGCCGCCCAACACCGTCGCCGCCCGCCGACGCATCGCCGACGCAATCGTCCGCGCGGGCCGCTATCATCTCTGATATAAGAGACGCATGCCTTCCCGAACCTACCCGCCGGGGCCGAAGGGGGCGCTGCCCGGCATGCAGTTCTTCTCGTTCACGCGCGACCCGCTCGGCTTCCTGACGGGCGTGGCGCGCGAGTTCGGCGACGTGGTCTACTTCGACGGGATGTCGGACGACTTCTACCTGCTCAACCACCCCGACTATATTAAGGACGTGCTCGTCACGCACAACGCGAGTTTCATGAAGGGGCGCGGGCTGCAACGTGCGAAGCGCCTGCTCGGCGAGGGGCTTTTGACCAGCGAGCCGCCGCTCCACCGGCGCCAGCGGCGGCTGGCGCAGCCCGCCTTTCATAAACAACGGATCAACGCTTACGCCTCTCTGATGGTTGATTACGCGCTGCGACTTGAGCGCGAACGCTGGCGGGACGGCCGCACGCTCGACGCGGCGCAGGAGATGATGCACCTGGCGCTGACCATCGTCGGCAAGACGCTCTTCGGCACGGAGACGGAGGCCGAGGCCGAGGAGGTGCGCGACGCGCTCTCGGCTTCGATGGCCTCGTTCGCGCGCTTCATGATGCCGTTCGCCGAACTCCTCGGCCGCCTGCCGCTGC
>CAXTSK010000194.1:0-8661 GCA_964246655.1 uncultured Pyrinomonadaceae bacterium | reverse complement strand
TTCCTCATCTACACCGGCTTCCGGATGCTCTGGCAGGACGAGTCGGAGACGAACCCCGAGGAGAACCCGCTCGTCCGCTTCGCCACGCGGCTCATCCCGATCACGCGCCACTACGAGGGCGACAAGTTCTTCACGGTTCAGAACGGCAAGAAGATGGGGACGCTGCTGCTGCTCGTCCTCGTCATCGTCGAGGTCTCCGACCTCGTCATAGCGGTGGACTCCATCCCGGCCATCTTCGGCATCACGACCAACCCGTTCATCGTCTACACGTCGAACGTCTTCGCCATCCTCGGCCTGCGCTCGCTCTACTTCCTGCTCGCGGGCGTGGTCGAGAAGTTCCACTACCTGAAACTCGGGCTCGCCATCGTGCTCATGTTCGTCGGCGTCAAGATGCTCTCCGAGGGCTACTTCGCCGCGCGCTTCGGCGTGAGCAAGGAGACGGTCATCCTCGTCTCGCTCGGCGTCGTCGCCGTCGTGCTCCTCTCCTCGGTCGCCGCCTCGCTCCTCTGGCCCGTCGCCCCCGAAGATCAGGTCGAGGTCGAGTTGCCCGAAGGCTTCAACACCCCCTTCGACGACGACCAGGGCCGCCTCGGCGCCGACGACCGCGGCCCCACCTCCGGCGGCTAGCCCCGCAGTCCCTACCCGCAGCCGTTGCCAGACGTGCCGGTTGTGGCTATAGTGTCCGTCACATCTTGGTCGTCCGTCCGTCGGATCCCCCGACGCCCCGAAGCTGTCAGTAATCGCAGAGCTTTCCGAACACGCAGCCGCGAGTAATGGGCCGCTGCTTAATTCCTGGGTCGTGCGGTGCCTGCGCCGCCGCCCACTTTTTTTGGCCCTACATGCGAACCCGCCCGCGACAGTTGAATTCGTCTCGCACGGCGGAGCCGCCGGAAAGAGCGCCTGCGCGGCTGCGCGCGGCGGCGCTGTCAGTCCTGCTCTGCGTGGCGTCCGCGCCCACGCGCGCACAGAACTCCATGGACGACGCAAACACAGGCTCGGCCGCGCAAGGCGCCTCCGTGGCCAACGAGAAGCGCTCGCGCACGCCCGCGCAGCGGAAGATGGACTCGCAGCTCCTCTACGCCATCTATCGCAAGCGCGGCGAGGCCGCGGCGAAGGGCGTCCCCGCGGGGGAGCCGGCCGTTCGATACGACGAGAAGGGGCGCGCGCTCGTTACCGTTCGCGCGCGCCCGGTCGCAAAGGTCGCGGCGAAGATTAAGCGCCTGGGCGGGGTGGTCATCTCCAGCTTCGAGCGCTACGACGACATCCGCGCCGCAGTGCCGCTCGAAAAACTTGAGGCGCTGGCGGAGATGAAAGAAGTGCGTGCCATTATGCCGGTCGAAGAGGCGACGACCAACGACGCCTCCAAGCAGTAGTCCCAACCAACAGTCCCAAAAGAGAATTTCGAAGGAGCCCGTCTTACCATGAAGAACAGAGACCGACGACCCCACTCAACCCGCAAGGGCCGGAGCGCGCGCAGATGGACGCGCGCCCCACCCCCCCGGGCCGGGAGGGGGCGCCTCGGGCGGCGCCCCGCCGCCTTCTCACTCCTGTTTGTCGCGCTGGCGGTCGCCGCCGGCGTCGCCGGCAGCGCGTCCTCCAGGGGTGGCACCCGCGCGAAGCGGCCTGCGCCGCCGCAGGCTGCCCCCGCGACGCAGAGTCAAAGCGGGGAGCAGATCAGCCCGAGCGCGCAGCAGCAGATCGCCGCGCTGATGGCCGAGAAGCGCTCGCGCACGTCCGCGCAGAAGAAGATGGACTCACGCCTCATCTACGGCGCCAAGATGGCCCGCGGCGAGCAGATCGCCGAGGGCGTCGAGACGCTCCAGGTGAACCTGCCCAAGGCCGCGGACGGCAGAACCATCGTTGACATCACGGCCAACGTTGACGGCGCCTTCCTCGCCCAACTCGAAAGGCTGGGGGCCACAATCATCATCTCGCACCCGCAGTACAGGAGCGTCCGCGCCGAGGTAGACCTCGCCTCGGTCGAGTCCATCGCCGCGCTCTCGAAAGTCATCAACATCCGCCCGATGGACGAGGCCATCTTCTGGCGGCAGGATGGCGAACTGACGGACGGCGCGCCGTCCGTCAACCCGGAGCGCCTCTCGCCCTTCCGCCCCGGCCTTGAGCCGCGCCTCGAAAGCGTCAGGCGGAAGCTGACGGCCGCGTTCGACGACTTCGAGACCAACGCCTACGGCGTCAACGCCAACGGCGTGCGCAAGAACGAGGCCGACACGACGCACCGGGCGAACGTGGCGCGCAACACCTACGGCTTCGACGGCACGGGCGTCAAGATCGGCGTCCTCTCCGACGGCGTCCGCGCCCTCGCGATGAGCCAGGCCGCGGGCGACCTCCCCCATAACGTCACCGTCGTCCCTGGCCAGGACGGCCCGACCGGCAACCTCTGCCCCATCACCCTTGTGTGCAACGAGGGGACGGCGATGCTCGAACTGATCCACGACATCGCGCCCGGCGCGCAGCTCTTCTTCGCCACGGCCCAGGGCGGCCCGTCCAACTTCGCCAACAACATCCTGACGCTGCGCAACACCTACCACTGCGACATCATCGTGGACGACGTGTTCTACTTCGCCGAGTCGCCCTTCCACGACGGGCAGGCTGCGGGCGTCGTCTCGCCGAACAACCAGGGCCTCGTCACGCAGGCCGTCAACGACGTGACGGCCGACGGCGCGCTCTACTTCTCCTCGGCCGGCAACTCCGGCAACAAGAACGACAACACCTCCGGCCTCTGGGAGGGCGACTTCGTGGACGGCGGCGACGCCCCCTCGCCCATCGGCGCGGCCAACGGCCGCATCCACCAGTTCCCCGCCGACGGCGCGACCCCCGCGCAGACCTTCGACACCCTCGTGGCCGGGGTGACGAGCGGCCCGTTCACGCTCAACTGGGCCGACCCGCTCGGCGCCTCCAACAACGACTACGACCTCTACATCCTCACCGCGAACGGCGCGGCCGTCGCCGCCTCCTCCACCAACGGGCAGGACGGCAACGACGACCCCATCGAGTTCATCAACGCATCGGCCAACACGGCCCTGCGGATGGTCATCGTCAAGTTCAACGGCGACCCACGCTTCCTGCACCTTTCGACGAGCCGCGGCCGCATGGTCGTCAACACGCCGGGGGCGACCTCCGGCCACTCGACCGCCGCCAACGCCTTCGGCGTCGGCGCGACCCCCGCCTCCGACCTCGCTGGCGGGCCTTACCCGAACCCGCACAGCTCCACCAACCAGGTCGAGACCTTCTCGTCCGACGGCCCGCGTAAGCTCTTCTTCAAGGCCGACAACACGCCCTACACGCCCGGCAACTTCTCGTCCACCGGCGGCATTACCCGCCAGAAGCCCGACATCACAGCCGCCGACAACGCCTCCGTCACCGGCGCGGGCGGCTTCCCGATCATCTTCGGCGGCACCTCGGCTGCCGCCCCGGACGCCGCGGCCATCACCGCGCTGCTCAAGTCCGCCAACCCCACGCTCACACTCGCGCAGGCGCGCACGGCGCTTAACGCCTCGGCCATCGACATCGAGGCGCCCGGCGTTGACCGCGACTCCGGTGTCGGCATCATCATGGCCGACACGGCGCTGGCCTCGCTCGGACTCCCGGCCTCCGCCGCCAACGTCACGACCGGCACGGTCGTCGCCGACGCCGTGGGCGGCAACGCGAACGGCTTCATCGAGCCGGGGGAGCGCGGCACCCTTGCCGTGCAGCTCGTCAACACCGGCAACGCCGCAGCCACCTCGGTCACGGCGACCTTGAGCACGTCAACCCCGAACGTATTCATCACGCCGCCGGCCTCGCGCTCCTACCCGGACATCGCCGCCACCAACGGCACCTCTTCGAGCGCAACGCCCTTCGAGTTTGTGCTGGGCGCGGGCGCGACCTACGGCACGAACATCAACTTCGTGGTGACGGTCACCTACAACGGCGGCACGACGCGCGCCTTCCCCATCATCGTCCCGACGGGGCGGCTGGCGAACATCTCGACCACGCTCGACACGACCGCGCCCACCGCGCCGCCCGAGGCCACCTCGGCCGCCACGGGGACGCAGACGGGCCGCGCCAACTTCACCTTCCCGACCGGTAACTGCGGCGCGGCGAAGGCGAACCCGGGCACGACCTCCACCCTCGCGCGCCGCTACGACTCGTACACCTTCACGAACACCTCGGCCTCGACCATCTGCGTGACCGTGCAGTTCTCGTTCTCGAACACGGCGCTGCTGCACGCCGTCGCCTACGTCCCGTCCTTCACCCCCGCGACGCCCACGGTCAACTACGTGGCCGACTCGGGCGGCTCGACGACGCAGGGCGCGGGCACGGCGCAGCTCTTCTCGTTCAACGTCGCCGCGGGCGCGACCTTCGTCGTCGTCGTCAGCGAGTCGAACCAGAACGGCGGCCTCGGCGTCCCGTACAACCTGCGCGTCTCGGGCCTGCCGGCGCAGGCCGTGCCGGCCAACGCCGCGCCCGTCATCACCGCGCCGGGCGCGCAGACGACGCCCGAGGACACACCGCTCGTCTTCTCCGGCGGCAACGCCATCTCGGTCGCGGATTCTGACGCCGGCAACAACGCGCTCAAGGTCACGCTTACAGCCACGAACGGGACGCTCACCCTGAGCGGCACGACCGGCCTCTCGTTTACGACCGGCGACGGGACGAACGACCCGACGATGGTCTTCACCGGCTCCGCCTCGGACATCAACGCGGCGCTCAGCGGGATGTCGTTCACGCCTACGCTGAACTACAGCGGGTCGGCCTCCGTCCAGATCGACGTGGACGACCAAGGCTTCACCGGCACGGGCGGCGCGCAGACCGACAGCGAGACCGTCCCCATCAACGTCACGCCCGTCAACGACCTCTCGATCTCCGACGTGACACAGGCCGAGGGCAACGCGGGGACGACCGCCTTCACCTTCAACGTCACGCTCGAAGCACCGGCCGGCCCGGGCGGCGTCACCTTTACCGCCTCGACCGCCGACGGCACGGCCAGTTCGGCCAGCGACTACACCGCGCTCACCAACCAGCCCGGCTCCATCGCCGAGGGGCAGAGTTCGACGACCGTCACGGTCAACGTCAACGGCGACATGACGCAGGAGCCGAACGAGACGTTCACGGTCAACATCTCGAACATCACCAACGCGCAGGCCGGCGACGCGCAGGGCCTGGGCACGATCCTTAACGACGACGGCGCGCCCAACGCGGGCCAGGTCGTCATCAGCGAGTTCCGCCTGCGCGGCCCCGACCCGGACGGCAACGGCGCGCTCACCGGCACGGATGACGAGTTCATCGAACTCTACAACACGACCAACTCCGACTTCGTCGTCGCCGACCGCGCGCCCGTCGCTCTGAACACGGCCGGCTGGGCGATAGTCTCGTCGGACGCGCCGCTCACGCCGAAGTACATCATCCCCGCGGGGACGACCATTCCCGCGCGCGGCCACTTCCTCGTGACCAACGGCACGGGCTACAGCCTCGGCGCTTACGCGACGGCGGACGCGCCCGGCGGTTCCCCCGCCACCTACAACGTGGACATCCCCGACGGCGCGGGGCTCGCCCTCTTCCGCACGGGGACGCCGCTCCCGACCTCGGAGGCTTCGGGCGACATCCTCGACCGAGCCGGCTTCCGCGTCTCGGGTGCGCCCTACACCGAAGGGCTCGGGCTTACCCCGCAGGGCGGCGTCACCATCCCCGCCCAGCACAGCTTCGTCCGCAAGATGCCGACGGGGCCGTCGCAGGACACCGGCGACAACGAGGCCGACTTCGACTTCGTCTCGACCGACGCCGGCGTCTACGGCGGGCGGCAGTCGATTCTCGGCGCCCCCGGCCCCGAGAATACTTCGTCGCCGGTGGAGCGCAACTCGCAGTTCGGCGGCTTCCTGCTCGACTCCATGCAGTCGGCTAATGCCCCGCCCAACCGCGTGCGCTCCTTCACGTCCGACCCGTCGAACAACTCCACGTTCGGCACGTTGACCATCCGGCGCCGCATCACGAACAACACGGGGGTGAC
Source organism: uncultured Pyrinomonadaceae bacterium (assembly GCA_964246655.1). Lineage (GTDB taxonomy): Bacteria > Acidobacteriota > Blastocatellia > Pyrinomonadales > Pyrinomonadaceae > QHXN01. The sequence goes on along the minus strand of CAXTSK010000194.1, from coordinate 2,654 downwards.
CGTCACACGGCTCCGGTTCCGCGTCTCCATCATCACGGGGTATCCGGTGACCGACCCGTCCCTCGCGGACATGCGCGTGCGCACCGCGCCGGACGAGAGCGTGAGTGACGTGGGCGACACGACGACGTGCGGGCTGGCCTCCGCGCCCTGTACGGTGCAGGTAATTGGCACGGTGCTCGAAGCCCCTTCGGCGACCAGCAACGGCGGGCTCAACTCCAGCCTGTCGGTGACGTTGGCGCCGGCTGTGGAGGAGGCGGTAGCGGCGCCGGTCGCCTCGCCCGCGCCGAGTCCCAAGAAGTTCGGCAAGCGGAAGGTGGACACGCCGGTGCAGACCGACTTCGTCCCACTGGCCGCCCCGCTCGACAACGGCCAGTCGATCAACGTGCAGTTCCTCCTTGGCATAGAGAAGACCGGCAGGTACCGTTTCTATGTCATTATCGAGGCCCTGCCGTAGTCGAAACTTGTCGGTAGGAGATGGAAGGGGGGACGGAACTCGTGAGGGCTCCGTCCCCCCTTCCATATTCCCCGACCCCCTTCGGAAAAGATGCTTGCCTTTTCCCTTGTCCGTTTGTTAACTTCGATAAGGGGCCGGACGTGCCGCGGCGCGCCGCCTCCGGGGACGGCCCGTCATGCCCTCCGTCCCGCGCCCCCGGGCTTCTCGATCCGCACGCCCGCGGGTTTTCCGAAACATAGTCGAAAGTCACCCTATGGTCACCAGAGTCAGCCGCTTTGACGGCGACTGGTGGGTCGTCCAGAAGCGACTCATCTACATCGCCGTCCTCATCGCGGCGCTCGCCGTCGCGGCGGGCGCCGCCTCGCTCTACGTCTACCTCTACGGCACCCCTTTCAAGGGCGCGGCCGAGGCCGAGGGTGCGCCGACGGGCGCGCGCTTCGTCTCCTTGGAAGGCGGCGTGAAGGTCGTCCGCGAGGGCACGCGCGAGACCTTGCAGGCGCGCGCCGACACGCGCCTGTTCCCCGGCGACCTCGTCCAGACGCAGGAGGACGGCCGCGCGCGCATCACGCTCGCCGACGGCTCGACGCTCTTCGTCAAACCCAACTCCGTCGTCACCATCGCCGAGAACACTTCGTCCGAAAACGGCCGCGGGTCGAAGGTGCGCGTCGCCGTCGAGAGCGGCCAGATCAACGTCCGCACGGAGCAGCAGGCCGAGGGCGCGCAGAACATCGTCGGCACGCACCTCTCCGAGAACAAACTCAACGCAGAGACCGACGCCAGCTTCCACGTCCGCGAGGACAAGACCGAGGACATCCGCGTCGGCACGGGCGCCGTCGAGACCAGCACCTCCGGCGGCGACACAACGACGCTCAAGGCGGGCGAGTACGTCGCCGTCAACACGCAAGGCACCATCTCGCAGAAGGAGAAGCTGCTGGCCGCGCCCATGCCTCTGACGCCGAAGAACCTTGAGCGTCTCGCCGCGCGCAAGAACGGCGCGACCGCCGTCGCCCTCAAGTGGGGCAAGCCGCAGTCGGGCGCGCCCGCGCACTACCGCGTCGAGGTCGCCACCTCCCCCTTCTTCGTCCCCGCGGGCAAGCTCGTCGAGCGCGACCAGTTGCAGGCCAACGAGATCACGGTCGAGGACGTGCGGCAGGGCAACTACTTCTGGCGCGTGATGGCGGTGGCGCAGTCGGGGCAGGCGTCGGATTGGAGCGAGCCACAGAAGTTCGTCGTCGAGGCCACGGGCGGCACGGGCGACGAGGTCACCGTCTCGGACGTGCAGATCGAATACGTCGCCGGCCAAATCTACCTCGTCCGCGGGCGCACGCAGGCCGGCAACACCGTCCGCTGCTCGGGGCGCGAGACGCTCGCCGCCAGCGACGGCCTCTTCCAACTTCAGATCAACGCCCCGCGCGGCGCCCGCGAAGTCCAACTCGAAACCGCCGACACGCAAGGCAACCGCACCTCCTTCAAGTTCCAACTCCCGCCGGGAGGATGAGAAGAAAGTAAATAGTGAATAGTGAATAGTTAATGGAGGCTGCGGTTGTCGCTCCTCCGAATTACCGTCCGGCCCCGGCGACACCGAACCACCATTTACCGTTTACCATTCACTATTCACTAACCATGCGTTACGTCATTCTCCTCAGCGGTGTGGACACGGATCCGGCGCGGACGCTCTTCGAGGCGCTGCGGCACGCGGGGGTGTGCGTCGTGGTCGTGCCCCCGGGTGGGGCCAGCGAGGAGGAGGAGGCCGAGCGCGCCCGCGCCGGTTGGGGCGAGGAGCCTTTGGCCGTCCTCTTCGACCTCGCGGCCGAGTCCGCGCTCGCAGACCTCCACCAGCGCGCCGAAAGTGCCGGTCGGGTCTGGCCCGGAGTCCCGCTCGACGCCTGCCGCCGCGAGCCGCAGGCCGGCGGCGGCCGAGGGCCGGGCGCGCTCAACGAGGCGACGCTCAAGCGCCTCGGCTTCCACGCCATCGCCGCCGGCCCCGCCCAAATCTTCGCGCTGCTGCGCGACGTGGAGGCGCGCGGAACGGAGGACGAGAGTGCGGGCGAAGGCGACTCCGTCCCCGAGGTCACGCCCGCGAGCCTCCTGCTCCCCGAACGCCTGAGCGTCGAGCGTCTGCGCGCGGCCTTCGAGGTCGTCGCCTCGCTCCACTTCGCGGCCGACCAGAGGGGGGCGGCGCAGGCCGCTCTCGCGGGCC
>CAXTSK010000193.1:0-8711 GCA_964246655.1 uncultured Pyrinomonadaceae bacterium | reverse complement strand
AGACCTTCAGGCCGCTCCGCCCGAGCGACACGCGGTCGGTCGGGCTCTTGACGCGCGGGGCAATCGGCCCCAGCGTCAACGCCGCGGCTTCGCCCTCCCCGCCGCGCAAGACCGCGCCGCCCACCAGCGCCGCGCCCGCGCCCGCCGCCACCGTCCCGATGAACTTCCGCCGGCTGAGTTTAGACATCAAAGTCTCCTCCCTTCCCGCTCAGTATAACTACTGCCCGCCCGCTTCGATAACTATCGAAGCCGGTGGCAGACCTTGCGATGTCGCGCGCAGGGTTACACGGCCGGGCCGCTTGCCCGACTTGACGACGACCAGCGCCCTGCCCTGCCAGGCTTTGCGCTGCGGCTGCTGGTAGCTCTCTGTGCTGACTGGGTTCGCGTTCCCGACGCCGGCAATGGTGCCCGGGCCTTCGACGCTGAACCTGACGAGGTTCTCCGCTTTAGGATGTCGTACGCCGCGCGCGTCCACGAGTTCCAACGTGACGTAGCTCAAGTCCTGCCCGTCGGATTTAATCCTCGTACGGTCGGCCGTGAGTTTGATGCGCGCGGGCGCGGCGGCCGTGCGCAACTCTGCGGGCGCGGCGGCCGTGCGCGGCGTCTTGCCGTAGCCGACCGCCTTCAAAGTCCCCGGCTGGTAGGGCACGCTCCAAGTAGCCTTGAACTCGTTAGAGCGATCCGTGGATTTTCGCCCGAGAGATTTACCGTTTAAGAACAGCTCGACCTCCGCGCACGACGAATACACGTCAACGTCGAGCGGTTTGCCTTCATAGCCTTTCCAGTTCCAGTCGGGCACAACGTCGTGCCAGTGCCACTTCGACCAGGGCTGCCGCTTCGGGTTCGGCTCGAACGAGGGGCGCGGCGCGCGCACGAAGAGCGAGAGCTGACCTTCCTTCCACAGCGCGTCGCGGTAGAAACTTTGCGGGCGCTTCCAGCCGCAGATGTCTATGTCGCCGCAGTAGGCGAGGTTCCAAGGGTAAAAGTTCGACTCCTGCCAGTAGCCGCGCCAGCCGATGCTCGCCTCGCCGAGGTAGTCGAAGGCCGTCCACACGAAGTCGCCGACGACGTAGCTGTGATCGACGACGTTCATCCACGCGTCGAACGCTTCGAGCGGGTACGACTCGGTGCCGACCATGACGCGCTCGGGGACGCGCGCGTGGTCGGTCTCGTAGAGGCTCTTCTGCGCGTGGTCGCCGCCCGCCGCGTAGTTGTAGCCCGCCACGTCGAGCGTGGCGAAGTATGGGTCTTTGTCCTCGCGCAGCTCGTTGACGGCCGAGGTGACGGGGCGCGTGGGCTCAAGCTTCCGCACGTACTCGGCCAGCGTCTTCGACAGGCGCGCGACCTCGGGGCGGTGTCGGTTGGGAATCTCGTTGCCCGTGCTCCACATGATGATTGAAGGGTGGTTGCGGTCGCGCGCGACCATGCTCTCGATGTCGCGCTGCCACCACTTGTCGAAATAGAGACTGTAGTCGTGTGGATTCTTCGGCTCGCTCCAGGTGTCGAAGGCTTCGTCGATGACGAGCATGCCAAGGCGGTCGCAGGCTTCGAGGAAGGCGGGCGAAGGCGGGTTGTGCGACATGCGCAGGGCGTTGTAACCGGCGGCCTTCAGAAGCTCGACCCGTCGCTCTTCGGCGCGGTCATACGCGCGCGCGCCGAGCGGGCCGTTGTCGTGGTGCAGACAGCCGCCCTTGAGCTTGACCGTCTGTCCGTTCAGACGGAAGCCGTGCGCCACGTCGAAGGAGATCGTGCGGACGCCGAACCTCGTCTCGACGCGGTCGGTCAACTGACGCTCGCGGTAGACCTCCGTAACAGCCGTGTAGAGCGCGGGCGTCTCGGGCGACCAGAGCGCGGGGGATTTGAGCGCCGCGTCTTGCTCGAACTCGTAAGAGCCTCCGGCTTCGACGTTATGATCGTCCTCGTCCCGCGCCACCTCCGCGCCCGCCGGGTCGAGGATGCGCGTCACAAGCCTTACGCGCGACGCGGAGTCGCCCTCGTTCCGCACCGTCGTCTGCAATTTAACTTTGGCCGACGACGAACTCACCTCGGGCGTCGTGACGTACGTCCCCCACTGCGCGACGTGCAAAGGGTCGAGCGTCTTCAGCCAGACGTGCCGGTAGATGCCGGAGCCCGAGTACCAGCGCGAGTTCTCGCCCTCGTTCTCCACTTTGACGGCGAGCGTGTTCGCGCCGCCGAAGTTGACCTTGTCGGTCAGGTCGAACCAGAAGCTCGTGTAGCCGTACGGGTGCGCGCCCGCGCGCTTGCCGTTCAGCCAGACCTCCGCGTTCATGTAGATGCCGTCGAACTGTATGACGACGCGTTTGCCCTTCTGCGACTCGGGCACGTCGAAGGTCTTGCGATACCAGCCGGTGCCGCCCACGGTGTAGCCGCCCTGCACCTGGCTGATGGCCTGCGGGTCGAAGGGCGTCCCGCGCCCCGGCAGGTCTTCGATGCCCCAGTCGTGCGGCAGGTCGAGCCGCCGCCAACCGGAGTCGTCAAAGTCCGCGGCTTCGGCGCCCTGCGCGCCGCTGCGTCGGAAGCGCCAGTCTTCGTCGAACAGCACGACGCCGCCCTGCAACTGAGCGGAAGCCGGCACGGACAAAAGGACGAGCAGCGCGAACGCCGCCGTCAACAGTCTACGGATGGGCATCAACGGCTCCTCTGTTGTTTAAGCTTGAGCACGATAATGGTGTCGTACTCTTCCGCCGCGCGCTCCGGCAGATGAAGCACGAACCCCGTCAGGGGCGGCATGTTTATAGCTCTCGGCTGTCCATTTAATAATAAGCTCCGGAGGAGCGACATGTACATATCGCCCCTCCGGGGCTCGGCAATGTAATAAGCATCCAAAGCTATAAACATCCCGCCCCTCCGGGGCTGCGTCCAACTAAAGGTTGACACGGCCGTCAAACTAAGTCCTCATGCCAAACCGAAACCGGCGTGATAGCTTCCTTACCGCAATTCGGAACACTTCGACAGGCTTCCCGGGCGCCGCGCATTAATAAAGCCGGTACGCCCTGACCCGATCCCTTCAGCTTACCGCGATGAAAAACAGACTGATCCTGCCCGCGTGCGGGCTCGCGCTTGCGTGCCTGTTCTGCTTCGCCGCCGCGCCCGTTTCGGGCCAGAGCAATTACGCGACGCTGTCGGGGACGGTCTTCGACCCGCAGCGGCAGGCCGTGCCGGGCGCCGTCGTGCGCGTCACCTCGACGGGCACGCGCGCGTCCCGTCAGGTGACCACGAATGAGCAGGGCGCGTTCCAACTCACGGGGCTCCTGCCCGGCGACTACGAGTTGACGGTCGAGGCCCGTGGGTTCGCCGCGCTGACGCGGGCCGTCAACGTCGAAGTCGGCCAGCAGTTGACGCTCGACGTAGATTTGAAGATCACGGACGTGAGCACCACGGTCGAAGTCAAAGGCGAGGAGGCGGTGCTGCGGACTGCGGACGCGAGCGTCGGCGAAGTCGTCGAACACAAGTCCGTGCAGAGTCTCCCCCTGAACGGCCGCATGCTCATCGACCTCGTGTTGACGGTGCCCGGCGCGCACGAGAGCCACGGCGCGCAGGCCGGCGACATGAGCCCGCTCTACTGGCGCCCGGGGCAGCGGTCGGCCGTCAGCATCGGCGGCAACCGCCCGAACGCGAACTATTTCCTCCTCGACGGCGCGACCAACACCGACCCGACTTTCAACACGCTCAACCTCAGCCCCTCGCCCGACGCCGTGCAGGAGTTCCGCGTGCAGACCGGCAGCTACTCGGCCGAGATGGGCGGCGCAGGGGGCGGGCAGGTCAACATCGTGACGCGGACGGGGACGAACGACTTCCACGGCACCCTCTACGAGTTCATGCGCAACGACGCGCTCGACGCGCGCACCTTCAACGAGATGGACGAGGCGTCGCGCCACCTCAAACGGAACAACTTCGGCGCCTCGTTCGGCGGCCCCATCAAGAAGAACAGGAGCTTCTTCTTCGTCAACTACGAGGGGCTGCGACTCACCCAGGCGATGACGATGACGCAGACCGTGCCGACGATGGAAGAGATCGACGGCGACTTCTCGATGAGCGGCACGACCATTTACAACCCCTTCAGCGCGCACCCGAACCCGGGCTTCGACCCGACGAAGCCCGTCAGTCCTTCCAACCCGCAGGTCATCCGCGACCCCTTCCCCGACAACATGATTCCCGAGAACCTCATCAGCCCGCAGGCGCGCCTCTTCCTTGAAAAGTACGTGCCGCGCCCGAACATGGAGATGGGGATGAACGGGTGCGGCGGGATGAGCATGACGATGATGGGGACGCCGCAGGTGACGGGCGCGGGGGCGGACTGCAACAACTACCTCGACGTGCGCGACATGCACCACACGACGGATCAGGCCACCTTCCGCTTCGACCATAACCTGAAGCGCGGCGACAACCTTTTCGCGCGCTACTCCTTCAGCAGCGAGCGCGGCTTCACGCCGCAGAACCTACCCGGCTTCGGGGCCATCCACGACAACCTCTCGCAGCACGGCGTCGTCGGCTGGACGCGCATCATCAGCCCTTCGGTCGTCAACATCGCCACCGTCACCGTCTCGCGCCTCTCGATGCACCGCTCGTCGGAGAATAGCGAGGCGAACGACATCGTCTCGGAGTTAGGGATTCTCGGCGTCGGCTTCGGCGGCAAGGGCGCGTACGGCGCGCCATACTTCAACGTGCAGGGCTACTCGCCGATGGGCGACACTTTCATCGCCACGCCGATGCACGCCTGGGACACCATCCTCGAAGCGCGCGACACACTGAGCTGGCAGGTCGGCCGACACTCGCTCAAGCTCGGCGGCAGCTATCGCCACTTCATCTGGCCGATGTGGGGCTTCTTCCAGAACCGCGGCTACTACCAGTTCACGAACGGCTTCACGACGCAGACGGCGACGAACGACGGCACCGGCTCGGCGCTGGCGAGCTTCCTGCTCGGACTGCCCGCCGTGAAGCAGCGGCAGGCGGGCATCCCGCAGATGCAGTTGCGCCAGTGGTACGCCGACGCCTTCGTGCAGGACAGTTTTCAACTGTCGCGGAACACGACCGTCCAACTCGGCCTGCGCTACGAGTACATGAGCCCGCTCGAAGACATACGCTACCCGAACACCAACCTCACGTTCCGGGACGGGCACCCCTTCGTCTTCGTCGGCGGCCAGATGGGCTTCCCCGAGGGCTTGATGTATTCGAACAAGCTCAACTTCGCCCCGCGCTTCGGCGTCTCGCACAACATCCCGCGTATCGGCGTGGTGATTCACGGCGCGTTCGGCATCTTCTACACGCCGGTGGACATGAACACCTGGTGCAACCAGCGCCACAACGTCCCCTACGTCTTCCCGGAGACGCAGCAGAGTGATAACTTCACGCCCGCGGCGGGCATCGTCGCCACGCACTTCAACTTCGGTCAGCCGGTGCTGGGTCAGACGACCGTCAGCTTCGCCGCCTTCGACCCGCACGCGCCCGCGCAGTACATCGAGCAGTGGAGCCTCTCAATCGAGAAGAGCCTCGGCGCTTCGACGACGTTGGAGCTGGGCTACCTCGGCTCGCGCGGGCTGCACTTGCAGCGCTCGCACCTCATCAACAACGCGCCCGCGGGCCCCGGCGCCATCGGCCCGCGCCGCCCGTTCACGACCCTGAGCTTCCTGCCGGGCACGGTGCTGCCCGACAACATCACGGTCGCCAACACGACGTTCCCCGTCAGCGGCATCAACCTTTTGGAGAACTCCGCGCGGAGTTGGTACGACGCCGGTTACGCCAACGTCCGCCGCCGCTTCTCGCGCGGCTGGACGTTCCTCGCCAACTACACCTTTGCCAAGAGTCTGAGTGACGCGCCCGACTTCCGCTCGCCGATGTTCGAGTCGGCCATCCCGCAGAACAACCTGAACCTTTCACTTGAGAAAGGCCCGGCCTGCGACATCCGCCACCGCTTCGCGTTGAGCATGGTCTACGACCTGCCGGGGCTCGGCCGTAAAGGCTTCGTCAAGGCGCTGACGCGCGGGTGGCAGTTGGCCGCCGTCTACCAGGCGCAGAGCGGGTTCCCCTTGACGGTCTCGGTCTTCGGCGACACGGCGAACTCGGGGACGCTGCTCGGCGAGAATCCCGTCCGCGCCAACTACACGGGGCAGGAGGTCTTCGGCCCCGGCACGCGCACGGCCGACCGCTGGTTCAACCCGGCCGCCTTCTCCACGCCCGCGGCCTTCGCCTTCGGGAACGTCGGGCGCAACACGGTCTACGGCCCCGGCAGGCAGACTTTGGACGTGGCGCTCCACCGTGACTTCGCCCTGACCGAGAAGGTGCGCTTCCAGGTGCGCGGCGAACTCTTCAACGCGCTCAATCACACCAACCTCGGCACCCCGAACCGCTTCGTCAACACCCCGCAGTTCGGCACCATCACCGAGGCCGCCACGCCGGGGCGCGAAGTCCAGCTCGGCGCACGCATCTCCTTCTAAGTGAAATTATGCTTCACTCAAAATCAAGATTGAGTTTTGCCGGGAATAGCAGTAAAAGTAGCTCCCTTTAGCGTTGGGCGGCTAAGCATCGGCAATTCGCTTGAATGGAGGCAACGATGGCGAGAATTACCGGAATCGGCGGCGTTTTCTTTAAGAGCAGAAACGACAATGCTGCGCTGGCGACTTGGTATCAGAAGCACTTAGGTCTGCCGCTGGAAGAGAGCTTCGGCGGCGCTATCCTGAGATGGCCTGATGACAAAGCCGAGGACGGGGGTCTCACCGTGTGGCACGTCGCGGGAAAAGAGAGCCAGTGGTTCGCCCCGAGTGACTCGCCTTTCATGATCAACTACCGGGTTGACAACCTTGTGGAGATGATCGCGCAGTTGCGCGCGGGCGGGGTCGAAATCATCGGCGGCCCCGAATCGCATGAGAACGGGAAGTTCGCGTGGATCATGGACCCTGACGGGAATAAGGTGGAGTTGTGGGAGCCGATGATCTGGGATGAAAAGAACAAGAGCGCGTGAAGTCCGCGTCCGAGCCGCCCGACCACGGCATGCACCCGACCGCGAACCGGCGCGGCCTTTTAGCCGGAGCCAGGCAATAGTGGAGCTGAGCCCGCTACGGGTGATATAGCGTAGGTGAGCCAACTATATTATTGCCCAATTTAGAAATGAATTGATGACTCGATGAATCAATCATTCAACCCTGAACATCCCGCCCGCTCCTCTTAATTTAAGACGAGGCCGCCCGCACCTACCGCGAGACCTGCGGCGCCGACCGGCAGCAGATATCAAAGCCCCTTACCAACAAAGAAGGAGCCCGCGTGCATCCTCCGAGAGCCTCGCGCGGCGCCGCGATTGAAGCAAGGGGGCTTACGCCTAAGGTTTCGGCGTGAGGGGGAATGAGATTTTTGATGGTGAGCCATTAGTTGTAGCAGGCGAAGTGCAGAGCCGCCGCTGGGCGTGGGACGTGTTCCTCATCACGGGGCAGTAAGTCATCGCGTGCGGCGCGGGCCGGGCCGCCTCCCTTCCACAGATACAGAGTATGGCCGCCGGGACTGCCGGGCCGACGAAGCTTGACGCCTCGCCGCGGCGGGCGTATAAGTCGGCCGTCGGAAGGATCGCCCTGCAACCTCAGCAGATTTAGTGTCATGGGCTCCGCCAAGCTCACAGCCTCTCGGAAAGGAGAGACGCCATGAACGCTCACGCTTTTCACTCCGTCTTCAGCCGCCGGAATCTCGCCGCCATCATCGTCTTTCTCACTTTCGCGCTCGTCGCCGTCTGCGGCCTCTCCTACAGCAGGGCGCAGTCCGACGAGAAGGGGGAACGGGAGGTGGCGGACAAAATCCCGAAGCACATTCCGATCAAGCTGAAGGTTAAGAACCCCGAGAAGGCAAATGATTTGGATAACGACTGCTGGCTAGGCGACCTCGAAATCGAGGTGAAGAATACGGGCGATAAGCCTATCTACTTTTTGCGAATCGGGTTGATATTCGAGGATGTGAGAAAGAATTCGGGTGATCAGATCGGCTACTCCCTCGTCTACGGCAGGGGCGAATTGATTAACATCGAAAGCCGACCCGAACCTACGGATGTTCCCATTCTGCCAGGGGGCACCCACGTCTTCAAGCTGCACGAATCCTACGTGAAGGGCTGGAACTGGTACAGGACTAAAGTAGAGAAGAAGCCACACCCGAAGAAGGTCGCGATCATCTTTAGCGCAGTCAACTTCGGAGACGGCACCGGCTTCGTCGGCACCGACGGCACGCCCGTACCGGAGAAAACGTCTCCCATTGAAGGAGGCCAACGCGAATGGCCGAAAACGACTTCACAAGGTGAGTTGAGACGCCCATCCAACTCGTTATTTCAACAAGCATCCTTCCTTCTGCCGGCGAAGCTTCCGCCGGCAGAATCGTATACAAAGGAAAGTCATTATCTTCCGGCCGGCACTATCCCCGCCCAGTCATGTTGCACGGGAGGGCCGAACTGTTTCAGGTTGAAACTCCTGTTCGGAGGTAATTGTTTTTGCCCTCCGCCGCCTGAGGACCCGGAGCCGTCTTTCCACGTTGTGGAAGATGGATTCCAATGTCAAGGCGCGGGTTATTCCTGTAAAAAGACAGAGACTGTATTTAGCGATTGTGGCGAAGGCGAAAATTACCACACATGCACCCAAGAATTTTTGGTCAATTGCAACGCCCCGACGCCGACGCCGACTCCCACGCCGACTCCCACACCCACGCCGACGCCCCCGCAGTGC
>CAXTSK010000192.1:0-8715 GCA_964246655.1 uncultured Pyrinomonadaceae bacterium | reverse complement strand
GGCCACCGAAGCCGCGAACGACGCGAGCAGAACGAGAGTCAGGGACAGGCGTGCGAGCAATTTCATGGCATTTTCTCCGGACGGCGCAGGCTGGCGCCCTCCTTTGACGTTCGACATGCCCTCGCGGATGCCAGTTTTTTTAGTAGGCAGTAGGCAGATGGCAGTAGGCAGTTAAAACCCTGTGTTTCGACAATTCTGATTTAACCCTTCAACGCTCGCAACGCGGAGCGACTGCCGTCTGCCTACTGCCTACTGCTGTCGATGGCGTTGAAGATGAAGTTGAAGGTGCCCCAGGTCTGGCCGCGGTGCTGGGGTCGGAAGCCGAAGAGGATGACGCGGCCGCGGCCCAGCGTGGCCTCGACGAGGGCGGCGCGGCCGGCGAGTTTGTCGGCGCCGAGCAGCCAGCCGGAGCGTAAGACCTCGTCCTTGTCGGCGTAGCGCGCGACGACGCGCGCCTTCGAAGCGTCCGTCACCTCGAAGGCGGCGCTGTTGACGAAGTAGGCGTCGGCCCGCGCGCCGTAGCCGCGCGCGAGCGGGCTCGACCTATCGACCTCGATGCGCAGGACGGAGCCGGGGCAGTAGAAGTCCGCGGGCCGGAGCCCTTCGAGTACGTTGCGCACGGGGAGGTTGAAGTTTTTGAGCGGCAACTCGGTCGAGTCGTCCCAGCAGACGAGCGTGCCGCCCTCCTCGACGAAGCGGCGGAGGTTCGCGACGCCTGCCTCCGTGATGCCGCCGGTGAACTCCGCGGGCGCGGTCTCTTTGGCACGGCCTTCGACTATCTCGCGCAGGCGCATCGAGGGGAGCACGATCACGTCGTACTTCGCGCTGAGCTTACCGGCCCGCACGTCGGCGTCGCGCAAAGAAGTGTAGGGCACGTTGAAGGTGTCGAAGAGCCAGCGCGTCCAGCCCTCGTCCATCGAGCCCGTCCAACCTTTGTAAAGCGCGAGCCGGACGGGCCGCCTGAGCGGGTTCGCGATGGGCGAGACATCGTACATCCTCGCGACGGCGTGCGCGCGGTCAACCCACTCGGCCTCAATCTTTCCTGAGATGAGCCCGAGGTCGCGCCGCACTTGTGACTCGCCGGTGACGGGCGTCAGGCGTCGCTGCGACTCGGGCTCGCGGATGCTCTGGACGGGGTAGGCTTCGACGCCCATCTGCATCGGCAGAGTCCACCCGGCCACGTCGTAGGGGCGCTCGGGCGCGCCGCCCGCGAGCCGGTCGGGATAGAGCTGTCGCTCGAATAACGCCTGCACGTTCGAGCGGTAAGGCTGGCGCAGGTAGACGAGGTAGCTGCCCGAGGGCCACTCGGGCGGCGCGTCCTTCAAGTCGTTGTAGACGGTGCCGCGCGTGTCCGCGAGCATCAGGTGCAGCTCCGCGTCCATCCTGTAAACTTCGACGCCCTGCTCGACGAGGAGCGTGACGAGCTTAGCCACGTTCTCATCTTTCCCCTGTCCGGCGGGGATGATGTAGGCGAGCACCTCGTCTTGGTCTTTGGGCGGCCAGTCGAGCGCGCGGCGGCCCAGCTCGTAGAAGTTGCGCAGGTAGCGCTCGCGGTACTTCGCCGCCATCGAGAGCACCGAGCGCGAGGCGGTCAGCTCAAGCCCTAAGATATCCCTGGCCCGCCACTCGCCGCCGGGCCAGGGGTCTGGGAAGTTGGTCGTCGGGCTCTCGGGCAAGGCCGTCGGCATGCCGCGCACGGCGGCGCGGCGGAGCTGTTCGGGCGTGACCTTGACGGGCGTCAACAGGCGCGCGCTGGCCGCCTCGGTCAGGATGCCGACCGAGTTGTGGAAGTAGGGCGCGGTGCGGAAGCCGCCGTGCCACCACGTATCGTACATCGCGTTGGTGACGACGCCCTTGAAGCCCGCGGCCTCGGCGTCGGCGGCGATCTTGTGGCCGATGAGCCCGACCTCGCGCAGGAGCAGCGGCGCGATGTGCGGGTTCGGCGGGTCGAAGAAGGGCGGGACGAAGAAGCGCGAGCCCGTCGAGCCCTGCTGGTGCACGTCGTAGACGATCTGCGGGAACCACTCCTTCCACAGGAGGCGCGTGACGGCGTTCGTCTCCCTGAGGTTGAGCATGAACCAGTCGCGGTTGTCGTCGTGGCCCGCGTACGCGTGGTAAAGCTCGGGCGGCTCCGACCCTTCCCAGGGCTTCCCCAAAGAGCGGCGATACCAGTCGGCGACGATGTCGATGCCGTCGGGGTTGGGCGAGGGGACGAGGATGAGGATGGTGTTGTCGAGAATCTCGCGCGTCTCGGCGTCCTGCGCGGAGGCCAACTCGTAGGCGAGTTGCATCGACATCTGCGAGGCGACGATCTCGGTCGAGTGGATGGAGCAGGAGATGACGACGACCGTCCTGCCCTCTTTGATCAAACGGTCGCGCTCGGCCTCCGATTGCACGAGCCGAGGGTCGGCGAGGCGTCGCTGGATTTCGCGATACCTGTCGAGTTCGCGTATATTCTCGGGCGAGCTGATGAAAGCGGCGACGAGCGGGCGGCCGAGCGTGGACGTGCCGATGGTCTGGACGCGGACGCGACCGCCGCGGGCGTTGAGCCTGCCGAAGTAGTCCGTGATCTGCTTCCAGTCGGCGACCTTGCGGGCGTCGCCGGGCGTGAAGCCGAGCACGTCGCGCGGCGAGGGCACGCGGCCCGTGGGAGTAGTCGGAGTCCCGACGCTGGCGGGCGTTTGTGGCGGTCGTGCCGGGCGCCGGCGCTGCGCGTACGTGTTCGTGAAAGTCAGGCAGCAGAGTGCGAGCGCGGCGGCTAAGAAGAGAGACGGGCGGCGAAGGAACGCTTGATGCATCCTGAAAGTCTTCCGACGGAGATTGACAGCCAAGAGCGAAGCGGTAGTTTGACGAAGGCCGAGTCTAGCACAGCGGCGCGGCGCACGCTCGCGGGGAGGCTGTGGTACTGGTGGTCTTTGTTCGTGGCGGCGATGCTGCTGCTCGTCATCGGCCCGCCGTCGATTACGGCGGCGCTCGTCGCGGGGCGGCGCCACTGGCTCTACCCCTTCGCGCTCTTCGGCGCGCGCAACTGGCTGCGGCTGAGCGGCGTGCGCGTCCGCGTCCGCGGGTTGGAGAACTTAGACCCGGGGCGGTCTTACGTCTTCATCGCCAACCACCGCTCCTTCCTCGACACGGCCATGCTCTTCTACCACCTGCGGCGGCGCATCGGCATCCTCGCCAAGAAGGAGCTGCTGAAGGTGCCCATCCTCGGCTACGGCATGGGCTTCGTCAACATCCTCGCCATCGACCGCACGAACCGCGAGCGCGCCTTCCGCACGACGAAGGCCGCGACCGACCGCCTGCGCGCAGGGATATCGTTCGGCGTCTTCGCCGAAGGGACGCGGGCGCGGCCGGGCGAACTGCTCCCGTTCAAGAAGGGCGGCTTCTACATGGCGGTCGAGGCGGGCGTCCCCGTCGTCCCCGTCGTCATGAAGTACACCGACGAGCTGATGGGGAAGGGCACCGGCGTCGCGCGGCCGGGCACGGCCGAGATGGTGGTGCTGCCGCCCATCGAGACCGCGGGCCTGACCGGCGAAGACGTGAAGCGCCTCGCCGAGCGGACGCGCGCGGCCGTCGCCGAAGAGCTGGGCGACGGCGGCCGAGATGCGTTGAAGGATTAACCACAGAGACACTGCTTTAAAGCTTAAAAACTTCAAGCAGTGTCTCCGTGTCTCTGTGGTTAATTCATTTTTGACTGGAAGACTTAGGGCTTCGGCTTCGACGGCGGCGGCGTGGGCTTGTCGGGTTTTTCGTCAGGCTCGTCGCCCTGCTCGATGACGGTGGCTCTGCCGCGCAGGCGCTGGAAGTCTGTGAACTTGATGCGCATGCGGAGGTGAACGGTCTGCCCCGACTTGAAGCTCAGTTCGTCATCGGCGTAGGAGTAGGTCGGGAACCAGTACTTGCCGTCGATCTGCTCGCGGTAGGTCTCGAAGGTCGGGAAGCGCTGGTCGAACTCGGGCACGCCCTTGCCGCGCGCCTTGACGATCTGGAGGTCCTGGTCGTCAACCCAGATGCGCCCCTGGAAGTAGCGGTCGGGCTTCTTCGACGCCTTGAGCGCCTTGAGGCGGCGCTGGTCGGATAGAATTTTAGGCGTCACGTCGAAGACGTAGGTGTCCAGTTCGTCGATCTTCTCCTTGCCGATGTAGGCGAAGTCGTACTCGTTGAGCTTGGAGTATTCGAGCGCGAACGACTGGACGCCGCCGAAGTCTTCGAGGTCTTCGGCCGTGACCTGAATCTCCGACATGGTCGGGACGGGGAACTTGATGATCTTCTCGTAGCGGTTGCCGCTGTCGTCGAAGACGAACTGCGAGACGCGGTAGTACTCGCCCGAAATCTGCCCGCCCCACGCGATGGTCTGGAGGGTGGCCTCGCGGCGGAAGCCGTACTCGTTGAGCGCCTTGCGGAACTCGGCCTCCTTCTGCGTGAAGGCGCGGATGATGCCTTGCACGTCCGCGGGCGAGCCCGAGCGGTTGACGACCGCCGGGCCGGCGGCGGTCTGCTTCTGCGCCGCGGCCGGGGCCGCGCAGAGCAGGGCGGCGAAGACTGTTAAAAGAACTCTTCTCATAAACTCTCTTCCGAACTTCAGGAGTTAAACACGCGAGGCATTCGAGTCAGGGAAAACGCCCGCCGAGCAACCCTTTCGATGCGGCAGTCAAGTTCAAAGTTGCAGGTTCAAAGTTCAAAGTTAAGAGACCATCCCTTCAACTTTGAACTTACCCGACGAAGTCGGCCACGACCCGGTGCGGGATGACGCCGCGCTCGAAGCCTTCGTCGAGGAGGCGCTGGACGGCGCGCCGGCCGCGCTCGGTGTAGTCGAGCGTGAGCTGGTTGACCCACATGCCGACGAAGCGGTCGGCCAGCTCCGTGTCCATGTCGCGCGCGAACTGCATCGCGTAGGCCAGCGCGTCGCGGCGGTTGTCGAGCGAGAACTGGATCGACTGGCGCAGGTAGTCCGAGACGCGCCCGACGGTCTCCTCCCCGAGGTCGCGGCGGATGACGTTGCCGCCCATTGGGAGCGGCAGCCCCTCCTTCTCCTTCCACCACTCGCCGAGGTCTACGACCTTCTGAAGCCCGAGCCGCTGGTAGAAGAGTTGCCCCTCGTGGATGAGCAGGCCGGCGTCGGCCTCGCCCTTCCGCACGGCGTCGATGATCTGGTCGAAGGGGACGACCACGTACTCGAACTCGGGCTCAAGGATGCGCAGCGCGAGGAAGGCGCTCGTCATCGTGCCGGGCACGGCGACTTTCAAGCTCCGTATCTCTTCGACCTTGTACGGCTCGCGCGCGACGACGATGGGGCCGTAGCCCTCGCCGATGGAGGCGCCGTGCGGGAGCAGGACGTACTTGTCCGAGACGTAGGCGTAGGCGTGGAAGCTGACGGCCGTCACGTCGTAGACGCCGCGCGTCGCCTTCTCGTTCAACGTCTGGATGTCTTCGAGCGTGTGCTCGAAGCGGATGTCGCCCGTGTCGATCTTGTTCGTCGCCAGCCCGTAGAACATGAACGCGTCGTCCGAATCGGGCGAGTGCGCGACGGTGATGGTGCGTGTCTCTGTCGCTGTCGTCATTGAGTCCTTTGAAGTAACTTTAGATTAACCGGCGCGGGCGGCTCAAACCTTACCCGCCCGCGCCGGAACTCGGTCTAGATTATTAACTGCCTGACTGCCCGCCGCGCCCCTGCTCGATGATGTCGATGAGGACATTCAGGCGTTGGTCGGTGTGCGCTTGTGCCTCCGCCAGCTCAGACATCTTTACAGCCAAATCCTTCTGCGACTTGTTGAGGTCGGTGACGGCGTTGTAAAGGTGCACAACAGCCGTCTCGACGCTGCTGATGCGAGCGTGGTGAATCTCTCGCATCTGTTCCAGCTTCTCAGAGAAGCTTTCCTGCTGCTTGATAATGAACTCCATCGCTTTCTGAATCTCTTCGTTGGTCACGACAGTCTTCCTTTGTCTGAGAGCCGTCGGGCGATGGTTGTCACGCGGGTCGGCGGCCCCGCGCAGGCGGAGGCGAATTCGTCAGGCGGCGGCCGGCTCCTCGACGCGGTTGTAGAGCGTGTCGCGCTCGACGGCTTGGAGGCCGGCGTCCTCGATGAGCGTGACGATCTCCTGCTTCGACATCTTGACCTCGCCGTTCGCTTCGACCGAGTAGCTCTCGGTCAGCTCGCCGCCCTCGGTGATGGTGCCGTCGAGGTCGTTGGCGCCGTAGTGGAGCGCGACCTGCGCGAGCCGCTTGCCGAGCATTACCCAGTAGGACTTGATGTGCGGGAAGTTGTCGAGCATGAGGCGCGAGACGGCCATCGTCTTCAACGAATCGACGCCCGTCGGCCCCGGCAGGTGCGCGAGCTGCGAGCCCGGCGGGTAGAAGGCCAGGGGGATGAAGCACTGGAAGCCGCCCGACTTGTCCTGCTGCTCGCGCAGGCGCACGAAATGATCGACGCGGTCTTCGATGGATTCGATGTGGCCGTAGAGCATCGTCGCGTTCGTCTTCAAGCCGGCCGCGTGCACCTTGCCCGAGAGGTCGAGCCAGCGCTGCGCGTCCGTCTTGTGCGCGCAGATCATCGAGCGCGTCGGCTCGCGGAAAATCTCCGCCCCGCCGCCGGGGCACGAGTCCATCCCGGCCTCTCTCAGACGAGTGATGACCTCCTCGTCCGACAGCTTGTAGAAGCGCGCGAAGTGGTCGAGCTCGACCATCGTCCACGCTTTGAGATGAAGCTGCGGGTACTTCGCCTTGAGCGAGGAGAGCAGGTCTGTGAAGTACGAAAACGGCAGCTTGGTGTTCAGGCCGCCGACGATGTGCAGCTCGGTCGCGCCCTCGCGCACGGCCTCGCCCGCGATGCGCAGGGAGTCCTCGATGTTGTGCGTGTACGCGTCGGGCTGCCGCGGCGTGCGGAAGAAGCCGCAGAACTTACAATCCGCGTAGCAGACGTTGGTCGGGTTGAAGTGGCGGTTGACGTTGTAGTACGTCACGCGCCCGTGCAAGCGCCGCCTCACGGTGTCCGCCAGACGCCCGAGCGCGGGCACGTCAAGGGTTGCGAACAGCGTCAGCCCGTCTTCAAAGGTCAGCCGCTCGTTGGCCTCGATCTTCCCGGCTAATTCATTAAGTTTGGGGTCGTGTGAAAATTCCATAGTCTTAAAGTCTGTTCATGAAAGCGGCGCCGCCGAACGTGGCGAGCAGGATGACGCTGACGAAGGCGTTCGTGGTGAAGAACGCGGCGTTCAGGCGGCTCAGGTCGTCGGCGCGCACGAGCGAGTGCTGGTAGACCAGGAGCGCGCCCGTCGCCGCGACGCCCGCGACCGCGACCGCGCCCAAATGCGTCAGAAAGTATAACCCAACGAGCGCCGCGAACGCCCCCGCATGCAGGAGGCGCGAGACCCACAGCGCACGCGCCACGCCGACGCGCGCCGGTATCGAGCGCAGGCCCGCCCCGCGGTCGAACTCCATGTCCTGGCACGCGTAGAGCACGTCGAACCCGGCCGTCCACAGCAGCACCACGAGCGAGAGCAGCAGAGGCACCGGCGAGTCTATCGCCCCGCGCACGGCCACCCACGCGCCCGTCGGCGCGATGCACAGGCACCACCCCAACACGACGTGCGAGAGCGACGTGAAGCGCTTCGTGTACGAGTAGAGCAGCACGGAGGCGAGCGCGACCGGCGAGAGGATGAGCGTCAGGCGGTTGAGCATCAGCGACGCGAGGAAGAAGAGCGCGGCTGAGGCTATCGTGAACGCCCAGACGAAGGAGACCGAGAGCTGCCCGGCCGGGATGGCGCGCGCGGCCGTGCGCGGGTTGGCCGCGTCGTAGCGGCGGTCGGCGATGCGGTTGAAGGCCATCGCGGCCGAGCGCGCGCCGACCATCGCCAGAGTGATCCAGAGCGCCTGCCACAGGGTCGGCAGTCCCGTCGGCGTGAAGCCGCGCGCCGCCAGCAGCGCCCCGAGGAAGGCGAAGGGCAGCGCGAAGAGCGTGTGCTCGATCTTGATCATTTCGAGCGTCGTGCGGACGTTGCTCGCGGCGGTGTTCATCTCGGTCTGAAAGCTAGGCAAACGTCGGGCCGGTTCGGGGTCGAGATTCAGTGCGTTGCGAGGGCGGTATTCAAGCGGCGACGTGCGGTTTTGCTGAACATTTCGGCGCGTGCGCTGGCAAAATGCCAAAGCGGTCGCGCGCGCGTGGCTTTCCGCGAATGCCTCAGCGCGGCCCCCAGTAGTCGGGCGACTCCTTCATGGAAGGGTCGGGGCGCTCCATCCAGCGTTCGGGGCGGTGGAGGTCGATGAAGCCGAACTTTCTGTAAAGCTCGTGCGCGTCCTTCGTCGCCAGCACCCAGCGGCGGAAGCCCTGCAACTCCGGGTGACCGAGGATGACCTCCATCAGCCACTTCGAGAGTCCGCGCCCGCGGTGCTCTTCAAGCACGAACACGTCGGCCAGCCACGCGAACGTCGCGTAGTCCGTGACGACGCGCGCGAACCCGACCAGCTCTTCGCCGCGGTAGATGCCGAAGGGGAGAGAGTTCTCGACCGACTTACGCACGATCTCCAACGACCGCCCCTTCCCCCAGTAACTCTCCTCGGAGATGTACCGGTGGATGACGGAGAAGTCGAGCCTCTCGCGCTCGGTGCTTATCGTGTACTCGTTACGATGCCAATCCATAAGGTTTAACGATGAACTATGAACGCTGAACGATGAACTGAAAGCCGCTTGCCTTCAGTTCATCGTTCAGCGTTCATAGTTC
>CAXTSK010000191.1:1325-8778 GCA_964246655.1 uncultured Pyrinomonadaceae bacterium | reverse complement strand
CGTCGAGACCGGGGACGTGCGTGGCCGCGGTTGTGCAGCGCGGCGCGCGGCCGCGGCGTCGCCTTCAAAGAGCGCGGCGCCGTAGCCCGGGCTCGACTGCTGCGAGATGTTCAAGAGCACGCCGACCGCAAAGAGCGTCGGCACCAGAGACGACCCGCCGTACGAGATGAAAGGCAGCGGGATGCCCTTCGTCGGCAGCATCGACAGCACGACGCTCATGTTGAAGAGCGCCTGCGCGACGATGCCCGTCACGATCCCTACCCCTAACAGCATCCCGAACCTGTCCGGCGCCCTCAGCGCCGCGCGCATCCCGCGCCAGAGGAAGAGGCCGAAGAGCGCGATCACCACCAGCCCCCCGAACAGCCCCAACTCCTCGCTCACCACGGCAAAGATGAAGTCCGAGTGCGCGAACGGCAGGAAGAACATCTTCTGCCTTCCTTCCGTGAACCCCAGCCCATGCACGCCGCCCGAGCCGACGGCCAGAAGCGACTGCACGACCTGATAGCCCGAGCCCTGCGGGTCTGCCCACGGGTCTAGGAAGACCAGCACGCGCTTCAAACGCCACGGCACGAAGAGCAGCAGCCCCGCCACACCCACGAGCGCCGGGGCCGCGGCCAGCGCCATGTGCTTGACCCGCGCCCCCGCCGTGAACAGCATCGACGTGCAGACGACCGCGAGCATCATCGAAGTCCCGAGGTCGGGCTCGGCCACGACGAGCAGCGCGAGCACGCCCGTTACCAAAACCGCCGGGACGAACGTCGCCCAGAACTCCCCCTCGCGCCCGGCGCGACGTTCAAGGAACCGCGCGAGGAAGATGGCGAGCGCGAGCTTCGAAATCTCGGACGGCTGCAACGAGAAGCCCGCGAGCCTTATCCAGCGCCGCGCGCCGTTGATCGGCGGGAAGGCGAAGACGGCGACCAGCAACACCAACGTCAAAATCAGCAGCCCGTACGCGAGCTTCCCGTTCCGCAGACGCCCGTAGTCGAACCGCATCCCCGCCCACATCGCCACCAGCCCGACGATAGTCCACAAGCCCTGCCGGATGACGTAGTGGTACTGGTTGTGATTCTCGGTCGTCGCCACCACGGCCGACGCACTGTAGACCATGATGACGCCGAAGAGCGCCAGCGCCACCGTGCCGGCGAAGAGCCACTCGTCTGCGTGTATCTTCCGGGCCATAAAAAACAGTAGTCAGTAAACAGTAGTCAGTAGTCAGCATGAAGAGGGAAGCGCGTGCTTCTCTTCAGACTCCTGACTTCTGACTCCCGATTTCTTCAACTTCTCCACTTCCTCTTTGAAGACGCGCCCGCGGTGCTCGAAGCTCGTGAACATGTCGAAGCTGGCGCAGGCGGGCGCGAGCAGCACCGTGTCGCCGGGCTCGGCCTCGGCGTAGGCGCGGCGGACGGCGTCGGCCATGTCCGCGGCGCGCGACGTGGGCGCGAACTCTTTCAGCTCCGCCTCGATGCGTTCGGCGTCTTCGCCGAGCGTGACGAGGGAGCGCGCCTTCTTTTCAAGCAGCGGCGCGAGCGGTGCGTAGGGCGCGTTCTTGCCGCGGCCGCCGAGGATGAGGACGATGCGGCCGGGCTCCTCCGACAGAGCCTCGACAGCCTTGACCGCCGCGTCCACGTTCGTCGCCTTCGAGTCGTTGTAGAAGGTGACGCCGCCGACCTCCGACACCCTTTCAAGTCTGTGCTCGACCGGCGCGAAGCAGCGCACCGTCTCGCGCATCGAGTCGGGACTCGCGCCGCAGGCGAGGCCCGCGGCGAGCGCGGCCAGGACGTTCTGCACGTTGTGCACGCCCTTCAACCGCATCTCGTCGCGCGACATCAGCACGCGCTCGCCCGACCACGTCCGCGCGACGAGGTCGCGGCCGCGCAGGAACAACCCTTCGTCAAGCTCGCGCTCCGTGCTGAACGTGGTGACGTGCGCTTCGAGCCCCGAAGCCCACGAAGAGACGACCGCGTCGTCGGCGTTGAGCACGGCCACGTCCGCCGAGGTCTGGTTGCGGAAGATGCGGTGCTTGGCCGCGCCGTAGTCAGCGAGCGTCTCGTACCTGTCCATGTGGTCGGGCATCAGGTTCAAGGCGACCGCCACCGTCGGCCGGAACTCCTTGATCGTTTCGAGCTGGTAGCTCGAAAGCTCGACGACCGTCCAGCCGTCCTCGCGCGATGCATCGACGAGCGAGACGAGCGGCGTCCCGATGTTGCCGCCGACCTGGACGGGCAGCCCGGCGTCCTTCAACAACGCCCCGACGAGCGTCGTCGTCGTCGTCTTGCCGTTCGTCCCCGTGATGCCGACGACGCGGCCGCGCAGGAAGCGCCACGCCAGCTCTATCTCGCCGATGACCTCCGCGCCCGCGCGCTCCGCGTACCGGACGGGGATGCTCTTCGACGGCACGCCCGGGCTGACGACGACCAGCTCAAGCTGGTCGAGCAGCCACGAAGGCACGTCGCCCGCGAGCAGCTTGACGACGCCCTCGCCCTTCAGGGCCAGCGCGTCGTTCGGCCAGTCGATGAACTCCTTCCGGTCGTTCAGGACGACGAGCGCGCCGCGCGCGGCCAGGAACCGCGCCGACGCCACGCCGCTGCGGCCCGCGCCGATGACCAGAACTTTTTTCCCGTCGAGTTCCATCCGACTCAAAGCCTCAGTCGTAGGAGTAGCCCGCGAAAAATATCTCGGACGGACGGCCGCCTTCGTGGACGACGAGGTGAACGCCCTGCCCTCTTTCAAGCGCGTCGTACAGCTCCTCGCTCCCCTCCACCATCTCGCGCGTCGGCTCGTCCGTCCCGAAGAGGTCGAGCAGAATCTCCCGCGGCATCGGCGCGACCGCGCCGAAGTCGGCCGCGTCGGCCACGCGCTCCATGTCGAGACTCGAGCGCGTGCCGTCGGCGTCCGCGTCCTCCTGCGCCTCCTCGATGGAGTCGTGCTGCGGGCCGGGCGCGGGCGACCCGTCGGTGACGGGGAAGTCTGGGAAGTCAACGGCGGGGTTGTAGCGCCCCGCCTCGAACTCGCGACGGCGTAGCTTCTGCAAAGCCGCCGCGATGTCCGGCTCGTACTCGACGAAGTAGAACCAGGGGTGTCCGCCCAAAGCCCCCTCCCCTCACCTCAGCTTCAAAGTGGACAGGCTCAGCAGCGCGAACAAGATCGCGATGATGAGGAAGCGGAAGACGATCTTCGGCTCCTTCCAGCCCGACATCTCGAAGTGGTGATGCAGCGGCGTCATCTTGAAGAGCCGCTTGCCCGTCCCGAGCCGCTTCTTCGTCAACTTGAAGAAGCTGACCTGGAGCGTCACCGACAGCGCCTCGACGACGTAGACGCCGCCGATGAGCACCAGGATCAACTCCTGCTTCGTCAGCACGCCGATGGTGCCGATGGCGCCGCCGATGGCGAGGCTCCCCACGTCGCCCATGAAGACCTCGGCGGGCGGCGCGTTGTACCAGAGGAACCCCAGACTCGCCCCGACCATCGCCCCGCAGAAGATGGTCAGCTCGCCGATCTCCTTCTGGTGTTCGAGCCCGAGGTAAGCGGCCCAGCGCGCGTCGCCGCTCACGTACGTGAAGGCCGTCAGCGTCGCCATCGCGATGACCGTCACGCTGATCGCCAGCCCGTCGAGCCCGTCCGTCAGGTTCACCGCGTTCGAGAAGCCGAGCAGCACGATGGCGATGAACGGCAGGTAGAGCACCGGCCCGATGTTCGTGATGTCCTTGAGCGCCGTCTGCTTGAAGAACGGCAGGCTCAGGTTCCAGGAGTAGTCGGCCCAGCCCCCGTACCACAGGAGCAGGAGCGCGCCCCACACGAACAGGGTGATTGCCAACTGGCCGGCCAGCTTCCAACGCCCTTGCAGGCCGAGGTTCTGTCGCTTCGCGACCTTCAGGTAGTCGTCCAAAAACCCGATGGCGGCGAAGCCCGCGGTGGCGATCAGGATGATCCAGACGTGGGGGCTTGAGAGCCGCGCCCAGAGCAGCGTCGAGATGAGCACCGAGCCGATGATGAGCACGCCGCCCATCGTCGGCGTGCCGCGCTTGGCCTGGTGCGCCTGCGGCCCCTCCTCGCGTATCTCCTGCCCGACCTTCAAACGCCTGAGCGCCTCGATGACGCGCCCGCCGAAGACGAGCGAGATCAAAAGCGCCGTCACCGCCGCGTAGGCCGTCCGGAACGTCACGTACTGAAAGACGTTCAGCGCCTTGACGAAATACGACTCGCCGCTCCCGCTGGCCGAGAGCGACTTGAAGAGCCATTCGTAGAAGATGTGGTAGATCATCAGCTTTGGAACGATGAAGGCTGAACGCTGAACGATGAACTAAAAACCTCTTGCCTTTCAGTTCATCGTTCAGCGTTCCTCGTTCATCGTTAGCTCATACCGCTCCTTCAAGGCTTCGACCACTTTCTCCGTGTGGATGCCGCGCGAGCCTTTGACTAAGACGAGGTCGCCCGGCCTAACGAAGTCGGCGAGCGCTTCGGCCGCCGCGCCCGTCTCTTCGAAGAAGCGCGTCGCGGCCTCGCTCATGCCTTCCGCGCGCGCGCCTTCGATCAGCTCGCGCGCGAGGCCGCGTATCCCCCAGAGCACGTCAACGCCGAACCCGGCGATGTCGCGCCCCGCCTCGCGGTGGAGCGCCGCGCCCTCCTCGCCCAGTTCCAGCATCTCGCCCGCGACGACGACGCGCCGCTCGACTCCCTCGCCTCCCTGCGCCACCGCCTCGGCCATGCTGAGCAGCGAGCGCGGGTTCGAGTTGTAAGAGTCGTCCACCACGACGAACCCCTCCTTGAAACTCAAGACCTCGCCGCGCATCTGCGACGGCGCGGCCGTCGCCAGCGCCTCGGCGATCTCCTCGACGCCGATGCCGAAGCTCAAGGCCGCCGCCGCGGCGGCGAGTGCGTTCGAGACGTTGTGACGGCCGTGCATCGGGAGCACGACCAGCGCCTCACCCTCGGGCGTCCTTAAGACGAACCGGCTCGCGCCGACCCCGACGGTCTCGACGCCTATCGCCCGAACGTCCGCCGCTTCATTCACGCCGTACGTGATGACGCGTCCGGCGTGCGAAGCCTTCGCGCGCATCGCCAGGACGCGCTCGTCGTCGGCGTTGAGGACGGCCGTCCCGCCCCGCTTCATCCCCTCGACGAGTTGCGCCTTGCCCTCGGCGATGGCCTCGACCGAGCCCATGAATTCAAGGTGCACGGGCGCGACCAGCGTGAGCACCGCCACATCGGGCGGCGCCACGAGGCAGTGGCGCGCGATCTCGCCCGGCATCGACATCCCCATCTCAAGCACCGCTACGTCGAACTCCTCGGGCCGCGCGCCGTCCGACTCCATCTGAAGGACGGAGAGGGCGACGCCCAGTTCGTTGTTGTAGTTCTTGCGGCTGCGCAAGACCCTTCGGCCCGTCGCGCCGAGGACGTGCGCCGTCAAGTCCTTCGTCGTCGTCTTGCCGGCGCTCCCTGTGACGGCGACCACGGGCCGACCCCACGCGTCTATCGTCCCGCGCGCGACCGACTGCAACGCGTCGATACAATCGTCAACCAGAAGCAGACGATCTAAGAACGGGCGAAGCTCTTCGTCGCCCTCGACGCTCGCCGCGCGCGCGACCGCGGCGACGGCGCCGCCTTGCCCCAACGCTTCGGGGATGAAGCGGTGCGCGTCGGCGAACGACGTGGCCGTGAAGCAGTGGCGCCGGTAGTCTTCGGGCGAGAGCGCGAAGAAGAGCTCGCCCGCGCGGACGGCGCGCGAGTCGATGGAAAAACCACTTATTCCCTTGTCAAAGAGCCCGCGCGCTGCCTCAGCAGAGGCGCGCATCAACCTTGCCGCATCGACGACTCTCACTCGGTTCTCTTCCCCCTGACGCTGGCGTTCGTACTGCGAGCCCGCCGCGCCTTGGGAAAGAGCCGGGCCGCCTTTTAAGTCTCCTCACCCCGCACCTCGGTCGCGTCCGCGAGGAGCGCAAACTCGGGCAACTCCTCCGCCGACTCGAACGTGTGTGGGGTGGCGCGTTCGGCTATTCTGCGCGCGGCACGGTTGCGGCGCAAACGCTCGCGACAGCCGTCAACCCTGCGCCTGATTTCCGCCACCTGATAACCCTCGCACGGCGTAGAACCCGCCAACATCCTCTGATTTCTCATCTCTAAAAGCTGTTGGCTGTTAGCTGCTGGCTATTAGCTTTCAGCTCTCCTTGGAGCAACAGTTTTCACTTCACTCAAGCAACTAATGAAAGGGTCGGAAGCTAATAGCTAAAAGCCAACAGCTCCCTCAATCGCTCCGCCCGAACTCGATGCGGACGGTCTGTCCCGGCGCGAGCGCGGCGCCGACCTCGGGACTCTGCCGGAACGCGCGACCCTCGCCGCGCGCCTCCAAGTCGAGCCCGAGCCGCGCGCAGATGCGAGCCACGTCGCGCACGCTCCGCCCGCGCAAATCGGGCATCACAAGCTCTCGCTCGCGCGCCGCCGCGTAGACGACCTCGCCGACCTCGCCCTCCCGACGCTCCGCGACAACCGGCAAGTCCGGAGTCCCGGCCCCGACACTTTCATGCTCCGCCGCGCCGCCCGCGTGCGTCGCCGTGGGCAGCACGGTCGCCGCCGCCGTAGCGGCCGCGAGTTGACCCGCGGGGGCCTTCACGCCGGGCGCCTGGTCCGGCGTCACGTCGAGGTAAGGGAGCACCTGGTTCGCGATTGCCGCGAAGACGGGCGCGGCCACCTGCCCGCCCTGGTGCAGGCCGACGGCCTCGTCGATGACGACGATGATGACGACCGACGGGTTCTCAAGCGGCGCGAACCCGACGAACGAGGCCACGTACTTCGTCTGCGAGTAGGCGTGCGTCCGCGGGTCGATCTTCTGCGCCGTGCCGGTCTTGCCCGCCGCCGTGTAGCCTTCGAGTTGCGCCTTCTTCGCCGTCCCTATGAGTGTCACCTCTTCCATCATCCGGCGCAGCTTCTGCGCCGTCTCCGCGCTCACGACGCGGTGCGACTCCGGCTCGGTGCGCGCGACCGTCTTCCCTTCCGCGTCCCTGACTTCTCTCACCAGATGCGGCGCGACGCGCACGCCGTCGTTCGCGACGGACGCGTAGGCCGCGGCCATCTGCAAAGGAGTGACGCCGACCTCGTGCCCGATGGGCACCGAGCCGATGGAGCCCGGCTGCCACTTCGAGACGGGGCGGATGAGCCCGGCCGTCTCGCCCGGAAGCTCCACCCCCGTCTTCGTGCCGAAGCCGAGCCGGCGGATGTACTCGTAGAGGCGGTCGTTGCCGAGCTTCATCCCGAGCTTGATGGCGGCAACGTTCGAGGACTTCGCCAGCGCCTCGGTCGCCGTGAGCGAGCCGCGCGCGTGGTCGTGGACGACGCGCCCCGGCAAGGAGATCGAGCCGGGGCAGTCGATGCGCGTCTCCGGCGTGATGAGCTTCTCTTCGAGTGCACCGGTGAAGGCCACGACCTTGAAGGTCGAGCCCGGCTCGTAGATGTTCTGGAG
>CAXTSK010000191.1:231-1315 GCA_964246655.1 uncultured Pyrinomonadaceae bacterium | reverse complement strand
TCGCGCCGCCCGCGTCGTTCGGGTCGAACGACGGCGCGTTGGCGAGAGCGAGCACCTCGCCCGTGTGCGGGTCAAGCACAATCGCGGCCGCCGACTTCGCCTGCGTCCTCTCCAAAGCCGCCGCCAGCTCGCGCTCGACGATGTACTGCACCGTCTGGTCGATGGTCAGCACGAGCGTCCGCCCGTCGCGCGCGTCGAAGCCTTCGCTCTCGAACGGCCTGCGCTTCGCGTCGGCGTCCAGCACGAGCTTCCCCGATTCGCCCGTCAGCGCCGCGTCGTAGATCTGCTCGACGCCGGCCAAGCCCTTCGCGTCCAAGCCGACGAAGCCGAGCACGTGCGCCGCCAAAGGCCCGTTCGGGTAACGCCGCCGCTGCTCCTCAGTCGAGTAGACGCCCTTGAGCTTCAGCGCCTCGACCGCCTGCGCCTGCTCGTCCTCGACCCTGCGCGCCAGCCACAGAAAGCCGCGCCGCGCCGTCTTCGCCTCTTTCAGACGCGTTGAGAGTCCTACGGAATCTATATTAAGGACACGGCCGAGCGCGGCCGACGCCGCGTCAACGTCCTCCACCTCGCGCGGGTCGGCGTAGAACGAGTCCACGTCGATGCTGCGCGCAAGCTCGCGCCCCTGCCGGTCGAGGATGAGGCCGCGCGGCGCCTGAAGCGGCTCCACGTCGGACTGCTGCTGGCGCGCGCGCGCGCTCAGCCACTTGTGCTGGGAGGTCTGTAGGTAGGCGAGCCGCACCCCGACGAGCAGCATCCACAGACAAAGAAAAACGGCGACCACTAAAGCACGTCGCCGTGAAACGTCGGGACGCAGAACTTGCTCCGAGCCGTATCGGTCTAACATGTCAGGCAGCGGCCTTCTCATTAGCTTCCGAAGCGACATCGGGTCACGCGCCGCGGCGCGTGGTCGCCCCTCAACCATCCCCCCCCCCCGCGCGCCGGGGCGGGGGCCCGGGGCGGCGGGGGGGCGCCGACGACTCCGGGCTGACCGTGGACGCGCTCAACGGGATGCCCGGCGTGCTGTCCGCCCGCTGGGCGGGCCACGGCTCGACGGACGAGCGCAACCTGCGCCTCCTGCTCGAAC
>CAXTSK010000191.1:0-221 GCA_964246655.1 uncultured Pyrinomonadaceae bacterium | reverse complement strand
GGGCCGCGCCCGCGCTCGCCGTCCCAACGAACACTCCCGACCCGTCGCGCTGCACGCGCGACCCAGCCTCAATCTGCGCGGCGCGCGCGGGCTGCATCCCCAGCTCGCGCCCGGCCTCTTCAAGCTTGGCGGGCGACGAACTCTCCTCAAGCGCCAGCTTCAACTTGCGCTGCTCGTCGAGCAGTTCCTCGCGCTCGCGTCTGAGGGCCTCGGTCCTGTAG
>CAXTSK010000190.1:0-8838 GCA_964246655.1 uncultured Pyrinomonadaceae bacterium | reverse complement strand
CCTTCAACTTGCCCCGCGGCGCGGCGCCGCTTCACTAAAGGAGAACATCCATGTCCAACCCCAAAGATTCCGCCAGCGCAGAGGTCGATCCGTCCGAGGGCGCCATCGACGAAGGCGCGGAGGAGCAGCAGAATTCCCAGGCGTCCGAGGCCGAGGGCCAGGAGTCCGCGACGCTCGAAGTTGACCCTTCGGAAGGGCCGACCGAGTAACGTTCCGAACTTAGAAATTAAGTCAGAACCACCCGCGGGGTGGGGGGGGCCGGTGTGTAGCGGGTGGCCCTTTGTAACCCGTTGGCTTCGGGCGGCAAAGGGCCACCCGCTACCGCGGGTGGTTCTGACCTGTTTGTCGTCACACCAAACCTATGAAGAAGAAACTGTCGGCCCTCCTCGTCTGTGCGCTGATTCTCTCTTCGCAGTTAACGTTTGCGCAGGCGCAGACTCCGCAGGCGGGCGGGCCTCCCGCTTGGATGAAAGACGTATTGACGAAACTGGAAGCGTCTCTGACGGCGAAGTACGGCGAGGGTCAGCGCGCGCGCGTCCGTTCCGGACTCAATCAGGTGTCGCGCTTCTGGCGCGTGGAGGACGGCGACGCCGCAGAGTTCGAGGAGTTCGTCAACGCGAACTTCGCGGGCGACCAGGCGACGCTCGACGCGACCTTCGAGCGCTTCCAGCACAACCTCGAACAGCTCTACGGCCACATGGCCGAGATCGGCCGCGAGTTCCGCTCGCAGTCCGAACTCGACATCGGCCCCGTCCTTCCCTTCGACCACCTGTTCGCGGGCTACGACCCGAGCGCGCACCTCTCCGAAGACCTCTTCAAGTCGAAGATCGCGTTCGTCGTCCTCCTCAACTTCCCCCTGACGACGCTCGAACAAAGGTTGAGTGAAGGCGAGCGCTGGTCGCGCCGCCAGTGGGCCGAGGCGCGGCTCGCGCAGCAGTTCTCAACGCGCGTGCCCGCGGAGATCTACCTTGCCAACGCGCGCTCGTCGGCCGAGGCCGAGCGCTACGTCGCGGGCTACAACGTCTGGATGCATCACCTCGTCGATAAAGAGGGCCGCCGACTCTTCCCCGCAAAGATGCGTCTGCTCACGCACTGGAACCTGCGCGACCAGATCAAGGCCGACTACGCGGGCGGCGCCGAGGGGCTCGCGCGCCAGCGCGCCGTCCAGCAGGTGCTTGAGCGCATCGTGACGCAGACCATCCCGGCGGTCGTCGTCGATAACCCGCGCTACGACTGGAACCCTTTCACCAACGAGGTCAAGCCGACTTCTGTGCGCGACTTCGACGCCGGCGCGCCCGGCGCCGAGGCCGCGGCGGGCGCGAAGCTCGACGCGCCGGAGCCCGACACGCGCTTCGCGAAGATGCTCCTCGCCTTCGAGTCCGCGCGCCGCATCGACCCGTACGCGCCGACCGCGCCGACGCACATCGCGCGCAGCTTCAACGAGGGGCGCGAGATTCCGGAGGAGCGCGTCCGCGCCATGTTCGAGCAGGTGCTCACTTCGCCGCTCGTCCCGCAGGTCGCCGCGCTGATAGAGAAACGTTTGGGCCGACCCTTAGAACCCTTCGACGTGTGGTACGACGGCTTCCGCGCGCGCGGCGCGTACACGGAGGCGCAGCTCGACGAGATCGTCTCGAAGAGGTATCCGACCGCCGCCGCGTTTGAAAAAGATATCCCGAACATTCTCGTCAAGCTCGGGTTCCCCAAAGAGCGCGCCGACATGATCGCCGCCAACGTCATCGTAGACCCCGCGCGCGGCTCCGGCCACGCGCTCGGCGCGGCGATGCGGCAGGCCAAAGCGCACCTCCGCACGCGCGTCGAGCGTGGCGGGATGAACTACAAGGGCTACAACATCGCCGTCCACGAGCTGGGCCACAACGTCGAGCAGACCTTCTCGCTCAACCTCATCGACCACACGCTCTTGCAGGGCGTGCCCAACGCCGCCTTCACAGAGGCGCTCGCCTTCGTCTTCCAGAACAAAGACCTTGAGCTGCTCGGACTCTCCAAATCCGACGCGCAGGGCGAGGCCCTCAAGACGCTCAACGACTTCTGGGGCACCTTCGAGATTGCGGGCATGTCGCTCGTGGACATGCAGACGTGGCACTGGCTCTACGTACACCCGGGGGCGATGCCGGCCGAGCTGAAGGCCGCGCAACTCAGCATCGCGCGTGACGTTTGGAACAAATACTACGCGCCCGTCTTCAAGCGGCGCGACGTGGTGCTGCTCGCCGTCTACTCGCACATGATCGACTACCCGCTCTACCTGCCCAACTACCCCTTAGGCCACATGATTGCGTTTCAAATCGAAGAGCAGATGGAGAAGGCGGGAAAGATAGGCCCCGAGTTCGAGCGCATGGCGACGGCCGGCAACATCGCCCCCGACCTCTGGATGAAGCGCGCCACCGGCGCCCCCGTCGGCCCCGACGCGCTGCTGCACGCCACCCGCAAAGCCCTCGCCGCGCTAAATTAACCACAGAGACACAGAGACACAGCTTGAACACAGCTAAAGACAAAGCTGTGTCTCTGTGTCTCTGTGGTTAACTACCATTCACGCCCGCGGCCTCCTGTAAGTTAAAATAGCCACGTGGAAGAGATTTTCGGCCCCGGTGGCCTCATCGCCCGCGCGCATCCCGATTACGAGTTCAGGCCCGGTCAGGTCGAGATGGCCGAGGCTGTCCTGCGTGCGTTCGAGGAGCGGCGTCACCTCATAGTCGAAGCGGGGACGGGGACGGGGAAGACGCTCGCGTATCTCGTCCCGGCCATCGCCGCGGCCGTCGCGCGGGGCGGTCGCGTCGTCGTCTCGACGGGCACGAAGAACTTGCAGGAGCAGTTGATGGAGAAGGACATTCCTTTCCTCCAACGCGTGCTCCCGAAGAAGTTCTCGGCCGCCTACATGAAGGGGCGCGGGAACTATGTCTGCCTGAGCCGTCTGAAGCGCGCAGAGTTCTCGCCCGTCCTCGACGGCCTCGAAGACGTTGACTACTTTGACGCCGTCCGCCGCTGGTCGCGCGACTCGCAGACGGGCGACCGCGCGGAGTTGACCGAACTTCCAGAGAGCCTCTCGTTCTGGCGACACATCGACGCGCGCTCCGAAATCTGCACGGGGCAGAAGTGCGCCGAGTACGACGCCTGCTACGTCACGCGCATGCGCCAGCGCGCGACCGACGCCGACATCGTCATCGTCAACCACCACCTCTTCTTCGCAGACCTCGCGCTGCGCGGCGGCGAGTTCGGGCAGGTCATCCCCGACTACTCGGCCGTCATCTTCGACGAGGCGCATCAGGTCGAGGACGTGGCGGCCGAATACTTCGGCGCGCAGGTCTCGAACTTCCAGGTCGAAGACATGCTGCGCGACTTGCAAATGCTGCCCGTGACGGACTCGGGCCTCAACCGCGAGCTGACGCGGGCCGCGAACCGCGTCGCGCGCTTCGCCGAGCAGTTCTGGATGGGCTTCGCGCGCGCGTCGCGCGCCGACGAGGGGCGCTTCCCCATCGTGCCCGGCACGTTCGCGCGCAAGACGCACTCGGGCGAGATCGAGGCGACGCCGCTCGGCGACGCGTACCTCGCGCTCGACGGCGCGCTGCGGCGGATGGAGACGACGCTCGACGTGATCCGCGAGAAGCCGCCCGAGGTCGAGAACCTCGTGCGCCGCCTCCGCGAGACGCGCTTCAACCTCGAATTCATCGTCGCGGGCGACGACCGCCGCTACGTCTACTGGGTCGAGCGCCGCGGGCGCGGGACGTTCCTGCGCGCCTCGCCGATTGACGTTTCGACGCTCTTGCAGGACAAGCTCTTCGACCGCGTCGAGACGGTCGTGCTCACCTCGGCCACGCTCGCGAGCGCGGGCAGCTTCGACTTCATCAAGCAGCGCCTGGGCCTCGCGCCCGCGGCCGACGATGAAAGTGTCGGGGACGAGAACGGGGCGGGGAAGACGGACGAGCTGGTCGCCTCCTCGGGCTACAACTACGAGGAGCAGGCCGTGCTCTACCTCCCCCTGCGGATGCCCGACCCGCGCAGTCCCGCGTGGGCGGACAGGGCCGCGGCGGAAGTCGTCGAGCTGCTCAACATCTCGCAGGGTCGCGCCTTCGTCCTCTCGACATCTTTGAGTGGCATGCGCGCCCTCTACGAGCGCGTGCATAAGGAAGTGGACTTCCCGTGCTTCGTGCAGGGGAGCATGGCGAAGGCGGGGTTGTTGGAGAAGTTTCGCTCGACGCCGAACGCGGTGCTCTTCGCCACGGCGAGCTTCTGGCAGGGCGTGGACGTGCGCGGCGAACAGCTCTCGTGCGTCATCATCGACAAGCTGCCCTTCGCCGTCCCCACCGACCCCGTCGTCGCCGCGCGCCAGCGCTTCATCGAAGAGCAGGGCGGCTCCTCCTTCTACGAGTACAGCGTCCCGCAGGCCATCATCACACTGAAGCAGGGGCTCGGCCGCCTCATCCGCTCCACCACCGACCGCGGCCTCCTCGCCGTCCTTGACCCGCGCCTGCGCACGGCCTCCTACGGCCGCCTCTTCATACAGAGTCTCCCACCCTGCCGCATCACCTCCGACCTGCGCGACGCCGCGGCGGTGTTTGCAGAGGAGTTCAAAGTTTAAAGTTGAAAGTTGACGGGACGCGCGTTCCTGTCGCGCGGCGTACCTGCTTGCGACTTTGAACTTTGAACTTTAAACTTTGAACTATGTTTGAGGTGATGATTGAGCGGCACTTTTCGAGCGCGCACCAGCTGCGCGGTTACAAGGGGAAGTGCGAGAACCTGCACGGCCACAACTACAAGATCGAGATTTACGCGCGCGGGAGCGAGCTGGACAACATCGGCCTGCTGGTCGATTTCGGCGAGCTGAAGGAGGCGGCCGACGAGGTCGTCGCGTATTTAGACCATAGAAATATTAACGAGCTGCCGCCCTTCGACGAGGAGTTGAACCCCTCGGCCGAGAACCTCGCCCGCTACATCTTAGAGCGCGTCGCCTCCCGCGTCGGCGACGAGCGCGTCAGCGTCTACAAAGTCCGCTGCTTCGAGACGCCGACGAGCGTCGCGACGTATCAGGTGGACTGAAGCAGGGCGTGAACCGTAAACCGTAAACCGTGACAAGAAGGATGCAAGCCCTTCTTGTCACGGTTTACGGTTTACGGTTCACGGTGTTTTAAGAGGCCGTCAGCGCCGGGATGTCGAGCTTGGACTTCTTGAGCTTCGGATTAAGACGTGGGCGGGAAATCCCGAGGAGGTTCGCCGCGGCCTGCTTGTTGCCGCCGGTGCGTTGGAGCGTGCGCTCGATGACGAACTTCTCGATCTCTTCGAGGGTCATGTTGGGCGGCACGTCCCAGCCCGCGCCGGCCGCGGCCTTATCGGGGAGCGAGCCGTTGTCGAAGGGCAGGTCAACGGGGTCGATCTTGCTGTTCTTGGCGAGTAGCACGGCACGCTCTAAAACGTTCTGCAACTCGCGGACGTTGCCCGGCCACGCGTGCGAGAAGAGGCGCTGGTAGGCCGTCTGCGAGATGCCGTTGATGGAGCGCTGGTATTTGCGCGCATACATCTTGAGGAAATGCTCGGCGAGGAGCTGTATGTCCTCGCTTCTTTCGCGCAGGGGCGGCACGTGGATCGTGATGGTCGAGATGCGGTAGAAGAGGTCGTCGCGCAACGCCCCGTCGCGGATGGCGTCCGCGGGCAGGCGGTTCGTCGAGGTGATGAGCCGGAAGTCCACGGGGTACGTCTTCTCCGAACCGAGCTTGCGGTAGCTGCGCTCCTGCAACACGCGCAGGAGCTTGGGCTGAAGCTCGACCGGCATCTCGGCGATCTCGTCTAAGAGGAGCGAGCCTTGCTCGGCGTGCTGGATGAGGCCGTCCTTGTCCGCGTGCGCGCCCGTAAAGGCGCCCTTGGTGTGGCCGAAGAGTTCCGACTCGATGAGTTCTTTCGGCAGGGCCGCGCAGTTGACCTTGATGAAGGGTTTTTTGGCGCGCAGGGAGTTGTAGTGGATGGCGTTGGCGATCAACTCCTTGCCCGTGCCCGACTCGCCGACGATGAGGACGTTGGCGTCCGACTTCGCCACCGACTCGATGGTCTCGTAGATGGTCTGCATCTCCTTCGACGAGCCGATGATGTTGAAGTACTCGGTGCGCGTCGCGAGGCGCTGGCGCATCGTCGTCGTCTGCTCAAGCAGGTCGCGCCGCTCCAAAGCCTTCTCGACTAGGGGCAGCAGCACCTCGAAGTCGAAGGGCTTCTCTAAGAACCAGAACGCGCCGGCCTTCGTCGCCTCGACCGCGCGCTCGACCGTGCCGTAGCCGGTCATGACGATGACCTCGGTCGTGGGGTGCGTGTCCTTGACGTGGCGGAGCACGTCCACGCCGTTCATGTCCTTGTCCGGTAGTTGGAGGTCGCAGACGACGAGATGGTGCCCGCTCCCGTCGAACAGCTCGACGGCCTGCGCGCCGTTCGAGGCCGTGTCCACGGTGAAGCCCTCCTCAGCGAGGTTCTGCTTGAGCGAGTCGGCCATCATCGGCTCGTCGTCCACCACCAGAATTCGTACTTCCTTACGTTCCACTTCGTCTCCCCTTTGTTGGAAAGGATGAATTCGGAGCGATGAACGACGAACTGTCGGGAAGAGCTGTTTTCAGTTCAGAGTTCAGCGCTCTTGAAAAACTTCAACGTTACCGTAGCGGCAGGCGCGCGCGGATGCGCCCGCCCTCACTTGAGACCTCGCCGCCGTGCGCGCGTACGATCTTCGCCGCCAGGGCCATGCGCAGCCCCGAAGCGCCGGCGAGACTGCGGAACGGGTCTTCGCCGTCCGAGGCTCCGGCCGACGCCGCGCCTTGCCACTCGACCAACGCGCCGGAGCCGTCGCCGGTGAGCCTTACGCGTGACTCTGCGTTCACGTTGCCGCTTTCGCCGTAAGCCCCTGCGGTGATATTCTTCAGCGCCTCCGCAAGCAGTACAGGGTCGAAGTTGCCTTCGAACGGGCCGCCGCCGGTCTCGACGTGCGCCCCGTCCGCGGAGTCCCGCAGGAGGCGGGCCAGGTCTGTGCCCGGCTGCCGGCGCAGTTCAAGCGCGCGCCCGAAGCGGACGAGCACGTTCATGTCCGAGGCGGCGCGTTCGAGCCCCGCGATCAGTTTGCCGAGGGTCTCCAACTCGTCCGCCGGCCGCTCGGCCTTCTCCATGCGCTTGCGCAGGAACGTGGCATAGAGTTTGAGACCGTTTAACTGATTTTTGAGGTCGTGGACGATCTGCACGGACGCACTCCCGAGGTCGCGCAGCGTCTCAGCGTCTTGTAGCTCGGTTTTTAAAGGCTTCATGTAGCCAATGCGGCCTTCCGCCGGGAAGAGTCAGGCGGGACGGAAGGCGTCGGGTGCGCTTGGGTCATGTACTAATTAAACCCAAGTCCTGTTGTTTTTTGTGTCGCGTTTCGATGCGCATCTTAACAAAAAAATTGAGTGTTTGCTAGTCGTACGTGGGGTGGTATGAATGAGTGTTTTAACGGTGGACGGCGATCAGGAGGCAAAGGGCAGCATGAATGAGTCAGGGGACGCGCGCCCCGTCGTGCTCGTGGTCGAGGACTTCGAGGATAACCGCTTCATGATGAGGCGTTTACTCGAAATGAGCGGCTATCAGGTGGTCGAGGCCGTCAACGGCAATCAAGCAGTCGAGCGCGCGGCAAACGACCACCCGGACATCATCCTGATGGACTTGAGCCTGCCGCAGCTCGACGGCCTCGCGGCCACGCGCCGGATACGCGCGGAGGAGAACTCGCGCCGCGTGCCCATCGTCGCCGTCTCGGCGCACGACTCGGCCGACTTCCACGCCGAGGCGCTCGCCGCGGGCTGCAACGAGTACGTCACCAAGCCCATAGACTTCGACCAGCTCGTTCAACTCCTTGACCGCCTGACAGCGAAGTAGCTGTCCGCGTCCGGCAGCGGTTTGAAAGCCCCGACTGAATTCCCGACGAGGCTATGTTGAGCTTGCCCCTTCTACGGAGTTTGATAGTAATTCAGCTTCAAACGGACTTCAGAAGCTCAGGTCTTACTTCAAGCGAACGCTTCGTGAACACGAAAGTCGAACGCTTAAAACTAAATTCGGACATTCAAAAACGGCAGGCTTTAAGCTGAAAGCAGACCGCTGAATGCTGAACGCTTCATACATGCCCCGGCGGTTCTCTTCACTCTTCCGTCAGCAGTTCGACCTCTTCACGCGCGCGTGGGCCGACGAGGTCTACGCCGACCGGCGCACAGACCTCCCGACGCTGCTCACTTTCCGCGAGCTTATCGAGCACGTCGAAGATGTGCTCGAAGAGCTTGGCTGGCTGCTCGACGAGCGCGCCGACGCGGAGGAGATTTGCGAAGGGGCGCGGCGCCTGCGCGGCTACGCGCGTGTGCGCTTCCAGCAGGGCGTGCTGATCGACGAAGTGGCACGCGAGTTGATGCTTTTAAGAAGTACTTTGTGCGAGTTTCTTTGGCAGGAGGCGCGCGGGCCGTTGGAAGATGACGCGCGCGTGTTGCGCGAGGCGCTTCGCCGCGCCGAGCTTTTCTTCGACGAGTTGGTCACGGAGGCCATCCTCGTCTACGCGTCGAGCCTACGCCCCGTCGTCCCGACACGCGGGTCGGTCTGGCCGCCGCCGCGCAGGCGCCGCCAGCCTTGAATCTTCGTGCGGGAAGGTGAAAAGGACTTTGACCTTTAAGAGGCGGCAGGGCGCTCTCGACATCCGAACCAAGCTCCTCCTCATGCTGGCGGTGCTGTCACTGCCCCTGCTCATCGTCGGGCTCTATCAACTCTACAGCTACCGGGCTTCGCTCAACGACCAGTCGGCGGCCGTCGCGCGCGCCGAAGCGGACGCCGCGGCCGGCGCCCTCGAATCGT
>CAXTSK010000189.1:1715-8843 GCA_964246655.1 uncultured Pyrinomonadaceae bacterium | reverse complement strand
AGCTGTAGACGCGGCGCGAGTGCCGAGAGTACAACTCCTCGAACGCCGCCATGTCTCCGCCCGACGCCGCCTGCGTCAGCTCGAAATCCGTGGCCTGCCTCGCGGTCGAACCGGCCTCGCTCCGCGAACCGACCTGCCAGAGAGGGATTGCTGCTTCTGTCATCTATAAGCTCCGGGGTGGGGGATGCGCCCCGCCGGGGGCGTCCCATCCTTCGAACCCTTCCGCGGGTTTTCGCGCCCGCTCTACGGAAAGGGCGACCCATAAAGAGCAAGCCAGATGCCACGTCGGCGGCCTCCAAAAACCTCTAAATTTCGAGGTTTAAAAGGGTTTTGGCCGCCGCGTCCACCAAATAAGTTGCCGACAGCCGAAAGCGTGTAGCTGCTTCCTGCGAGACTTGTTGCGAAAGGATTGTTGAGGCGGTCAGGCGCAGGGGATGTGAGCGTACCTAACTTGGACGGTCAAACTGAATATTGACAGCCCGGCGGTTCGGGGCTAGACTGCAAGCACTTGGACTAACCCTTTCAGGAGGCTGTACACGCGCAATCCCGCATACACTGGGTGAGGGCGTGAGAAGGATCAAACACGAGATTCTCTACAGTATGAGGTAGCGTACGCACCTCCTCCGCAAAATTGGGTACGGACTTCCGACCCAGCGAAGCGCCCCGCACAAGCCTTTAGCGACCTGCGCGGGGCGATTTTGTATCTACGGTTATTTAAACCCGCCTTCGCCTGACCCTTCCGCCTTCAACGCACGAATATCGGGTTCGAGATGATCCAGGGCTTTCCTTCCAACAGGCTCCCGAGTTTATCCAGATAGACCTCGACGCGGTAGACGCCCTTCTGTTGGACGGCCAGAGACGCGCGCGCAGCGTCCGCGACTTCGTGCACGGCCTGCCCGTCGCGGTAGAAGACCGTCCGCGCCTGCACTGGCAACGTCACCTTCAAACGCACCTCTTCGCCGGGCCGGAGCGTTACCTCGCCGCCCATGTCGGCGCCCGCGACCGTGCCCGTCTCGCGGCGGTCGGTCGCGGCCTCGAAGCGGAAGCCGGTCGAGTCGCCGAACACGTCGAAGGCCAGGAAGAAGTTTCCGCGGCGCAGAGCCGCGAGCAGGTTCTTCTCGTCGAACTGCTCGTCCTCGTGCGGGCCTGCATGAAAGATGACGTGCGTGCGCACGAGACTGAAGCTGCGCTCGTAGGGGTCGAGCTTGAAGTCGAGAATCTTCCGGCCGGCCCTGTCCTGGAACGCGAAGCCGACGTTGGCGTGCGCGTCGTTGCCCGCGAAGGCGTAGGCGCGCCCCGCGCCCGAGGCGTTGTACTCGTCCCAGCGGCGCAGGTTCTCGGCCGGCCGCTCGTAGAAGCGCGCGAAGAGCAATTCCGGGCGGCCCCAGTAAGACCAGAGGCCGTCGAAGAGCATCGTCACGTAGTTGATGCGCTTCGCGTTAGTGTAAAGGTTGTAGACCTCCACGCCGTCGAACCCGGACGGCAACGGGTCGCGCGCTTCCTCGGGGTAGCCGACGACCGCGAGCCTCCCCTCGGACTTGGCGCGCGTGACGAGTTCTTGCAGCGGAGGGTTCTGCGCGGGGGCCGCGACGCCCGGGGCGACGAAGAGGCGGCCCCCGTCCGACGCGACCAGCTCACTGCCGCCGATGAAGAGGACACCGTCGTGCACGCCTTTGAGCGTCGCCGCGGCCGTGTCGATGCGCGGCGACGGGTGCTCGGTCATCAAGACGAAGGCGAGCCGCTCGGCCTTCGCCGCGCGCACGATCTCTTCGAGCGTCCCCGGGCTGTGCCCGCCGAGGAACGAGTGGACGTGGAAGACTCCCACGTACTCTACGGAGGGCTCTCCCTCGGGCGCCGCCGCCAATCGCTCCGCGTTGAGCGCGTCCACAGCCGCGCCGAGCTGTCGCAGACGGTAACTCCTGTATGCGAACGGCGCCTGCGAACTCAACAGCAGCGCCAGAAGGACGAGCGCAATTTTCTTGCGGCGCTTCATCAATCATCTTCGAAATCGACGGAGGCGACGTGCTCGCTGATGGTGCGGCCGAGCTGGGCGACCGCCTGGTGCTCCGGGTGCGCGTCGTAGGCTTCGAGCCCGGCGCGGTCTTCGAAGGTCGCGACGAGCCCCGTGTGGTAGGAGCGCGGAAGCTTGAGCACGTCGCGGCCGACGGCGAAGCTCCGAATCTCCGGGATGAGGCCGTCGAGTCGCCGCAGACGCTCGACGTGCTCGCGCCGCTGCTCCTCGCTCACCTCGGGCTTGTACTTCCAGACGACAATGTGCGTCAGCATTCTCTTCAGTCTCAACCTTCGTTCGAGATTTCGGAAAGCTTTTCGTTGAGCAACTCCCACGCACGGCGGACGTGAACTTCGGTCGTGCGTATGTTGCCGACGGCGAGGCGGAGGGTGAAGGCGTTCTTTAATTTCGTGTGGGAGAGGAAGATGTCGCCCGCGGCGTTGACGGCGGTCATCAGGCGTTCGTTGAGTGCGTCGAGTCGCGCGGCGCGTGCGGCTTCCGCCTCGCCTTCGACCGCCGGGCACGCGCGGAAGCAGACGACGCTCAGGGGCACGGGCGCAAGCAGCTCCCAGTCGTTCGAGGCTTCGACCCGGGCGGCGAAACTCGCGGCGAGGCGGCAGTGCTCGCGGATGAGGGCGGCGAG
Organism: uncultured Pyrinomonadaceae bacterium; assembly: GCA_964246655.1. Classification (GTDB taxonomy): domain Bacteria; phylum Acidobacteriota; class Blastocatellia; order Pyrinomonadales; family Pyrinomonadaceae; genus QHXN01. The sequence goes on along the minus strand of CAXTSK010000189.1, from coordinate 6,189 downwards.
GCCGTCGTGGCCGAAGTAGCGGAGAATCATCCAGAGCTTGAGCGCGCGGAAGCGGCGGCCGAGCTGCACGCCGTAGTCGGAGCCGTTGCGGACGGCGTCCTGCTCGGGCGTGCGCAGGTACTCGGGCGTGAGCGCGAACGCGCGGCGCAGCACGTCGAGCCTGCGGCTGTAGAGCGCCGAGAGGTCGAACGGCGTGAAGAGCCACTTGTGCGGGTTAGTCACCAGAGAGTCGGCGCGCTCACAGCCTTCGAGCACGTGGCGCAGCTCCGGCACGACGGCCGCCGAGCCGGCGTAGGCCGCGTCAACGTGGAGCCAGATTCTCTCACGCTCGCACACGTCGGCTATCGCGGGCACCGGGTCAATGCTCGTCGTCGAGGTCGTGCCGACAGTCGCGACCACGCAGAAGGGAAGCACGCCTGTTCGCCTGTCTTCTTCAATAAGGCGCTTGAGTGCGTCGGCGTCCATGCGGAACTCGGCGTCGGCCGGCACCTTGACGAGCGAGCGCTGGCCGAGCCCGAGCGCGATGAGCGCCTTCTCGACCGAAGAGTGCGACTGTTCTGAAGCGTAGAGCCGCAGCAGAGGCAAGTCCGCGCGCCCGCTCATCCCGTCCTCGCGCACGCGCAAGTCCAGCGCCTCGCGCGCGGCCGCGACCGCGTGCATCGTCGCCACAGAGGCCGTGTCGTAAATGATGCCCCCGAACTCTTCGGGCAGGCCCATCAACTGACGCAGCCAGTCGAGCGCGACCTCTTCCAACTCGGTCGAGGCGGGCGACGTGCGCCACAGCATCGCCTTCGCGTCGATAGCGGCGGACAGCATCTCACCCAAAATCCCCGGCGCGGAGGCGGACGTTGAGAAGTAGGCGAAGAAGGACGGGTGGTTCCAGTGCGTGATCGCCGGGACGATGAAGCGCTCGAAGTCTTCGAGTATCTCCTTCATCGGCTCGCCGCGCTCGGGCGGGGAGGAAGGGAGTTGAGAGCGGAGCTGCCCGGGCTCGACCTGCGCGAGCACGGGGTAGTCCTCCACGCGCGCAAGATACCCGGCGATCCAATCGACGACCTCGTGCCCGAAGCGACGGAACTCCTCCGGGCTCATGTCGCCGAACTCAGCCGCGGCGCCCGCGGGCTCCGCCTTCGTCAACGCCTTCTCATCTTTCAAAGTCTCATTCCCCCGTCACGCGTCGAGCAACTTCAAGAGGAGTGCGCGCGAGCGCGCGTAGCCGTCCGCGTCGCCGACCTTGTAAAGGTATGACATCTCGCCCGCGGCCATCGCCACGTGCATCGCCCGCTCCAACTCGCTCAGCTCCGCTTCGTCGAACTCGATCTCTCCGTAGGCGCGGAAGAAGTTGGCGCGCGCGTCGTCCAACCCTGCGTCGCCGAACCCACCGCCGCCCTCGCGCATGTGAGAATACCAGTAAGTCAGCCCGGCGTAATCCCAGACCCAGAGGCCCGCGATGGCGTCGTCCCAATCGACGAGCACGAGTCCGCCCGATCCGGTCAGCAAGCCGTTCTTCGGGTTGCTGTCGGAGTGGACGAGCGCGGGCGCGAAGCGCGACTCGTAGCGGCGCAGGACGGCCCCGACCTTCCGCTCGATTAAAGGGAAGAGCGTCTCGGCAGGGCGCGTCCCGTCTTCAACCGCGCGCAGGTTGTCTTTCACGTCGCAGCCGAGGAGCCAGTCGGCGAACTCTCCGAACATCCCGGCGCCACAGCCTATGTAGCCGTAGAGCGGGAGACTTATTGCGTGAACCTTCTTGAGCAGCGCGCCGGCCAGCCCGAAGTAGTCGGCGGGCGTCAGGCGACCGCGGCGGACGGCCGCCTTGCAGTTCTCGCCCTCGACGAACTCGTTCAGAGAGAAGCCGTGCGGGAAGCGGCCGGCCTCGCGCGTGTAGTGGACGAGGCGCGCGTGCGGGACGCCGCCGCGCGCGAGACTCGTCTCGACCCAGGGGAGCTTGCCGGGCGCGGGCCAGCTCTCGTACGTGAAGACTTTGAGGGCGTAGGCGCGGCCCGCGGCCTCGACCCTGTAGACGCTGTTGACGTTGCCGAAGTCGAGCCGGGCGGCGACGCGCGCGGGCGCGCCGAGGACGGACTCGGCCGCTGCCTTCAAGTCCTCTTCGGACGCAGCGACTTTCATGGACACGGCCTGCGCCTAGCCCGAGGTTACCTCGGCCGCGAGGTTGAAGTAGAAGTCCTGGGTCGCGCGGCAGCCGTCGCACTTGACGTGGACGACGACGAGGCGCTGGTCGTCGTAGACGAGCCCCTGGCGCGAGGCGACGCCGCAGGCGCGTCGGCCACAGCCCGGGCACTCGAAGCCCGCGACGTAGCTCCCGATGTCCGACTCCGCGCCGAGGTTGATGGCCGTCTCGGGCAGCGCGCCGGGGAGCCTCCGCGAGACGGCGTAGACCCGGGCGAGCCGGGCGTAGCGCCGCCTCCTCAGCCATGCATAGAGGCCGAAGGTGCCGACGCCGCCGAGCAGCAGCAGGTAGAAGACGCCGAGCGCGGGGCTGATGAAGCTCGGCGGGCCGGGGCCTATGCCGATGGGCTGCCCTGACCGCAGCTCGTAGTTCGAAACGTTGAGCGCCTTGTCGAGCGTCGCGAGGTGCTTTTCGACCTTTTCGACCGGCACCGCGTCGCGCTTCGTGACGAGCGCGTAGCGCACGCGCACGACGTTGCCGTCCGCTTCCGTGCGCGCCGTGAAGCGCAGCGCGTCGTCCTCCACGCTCTCGTCGCCGGTCGAGACCCACAGCCGGCGCGGCAGTCGAATCTCCGTCAACTGTTCGACGTTGTAGGGGAAGGTGACCGCCAGCGGCGAGGTGCGGCGCGAACGGTCCGGCTTGCTCAGCGCCCTGCCGAAGTACATCGCGGGGAAGTTGTGCTTCGAGTCCTTCCAGAAGCCCGGGATGACGTAGTGCTCGGTCAGCGTGATGGTGTCGGCGCGCTCGTCGTCCGAGACGTTGGGCAGCCCTTCCAGCTGGATGGAGGGCTCGCGGTCGGCGTAGAAGTTAAGGGACCCCTTGCCCATGTCCTCACGCGAACGGCCCGCGAGGCGGTAGCGCATCGTGTCGGCGTCCGCGCCGCGGAAGAGGGTCGTCACCGTGAGGAGGACGGGCGCGTCGAAGCCGGCGACTTCGTAAAGTTCGTGCACGGTGACGGTCGGCCCGTCGGGGTTCGTGAGGGGAATCTCGGAGAGGGACTGCGTCTCCGGGACGACGACGAGCGCGCGCTCGAACTCGGGCGTCGAGGCGTTGGCGAGCGTGCCGCGCTGGTAGGAGGCGGTCGGGTCGATCCAGTAAGTCTTGCCGTCCACCTCGGCGCGGACGATGACGTGGTCGAAGGAGTAGGGCGAGGGCTGCCAGTCGTCGAGCGCGCGGCGCACGTCCGTGTTGACGAGCGCGGGGCGCGCCTCGATGCCGAGCTGGTTGAGCATCGTCATGAGGAGCAGCGTCTTGTCCTTGCAGTCGCCGAAGCGTCGCTCGAAGACCTTCGACGGTTTGGTCGGCGTGTGCGAGTAAGTCCCGAGTTCGATGCCGAGGTAACGCACCTCGTCCTGCACGAAGCGGCGCGCGGCGAGCACGCGCTCCTCCGCGTTGGGGAGCTTCCTCCATTCTTCAATCTGCGCCCTCAGCGCAGGCGACAGTTCGCCGGGCTCGTAGAGCGGCGCGGCCCAGCGCGCCACGTCCGCCCACGTCTCGAACTCGCTGAGCTGCACGTAGGGCGTCGGGTCGTACCAGGAGGGCTGCGAGTCCTCGTACTCGACGCCGGGCGCGTCGCGGCTCTCCCAGACGTACTCGACCTCGTCCGCGCCCTGAGTGACGGAGGGTTGAAGGTCGGTCTGTCGCGCGCGCATGAAGAGCCGACGCGCGGCGGGCCACAGGAGGCGCACGCGCAGGAGGGCGCAGGTGTCGGAGTGTGCGAGCGCGAACGAGTCGGCGAAGTTGCCCGCGAGCACGGGGTTGTCGCCGTTGACGGAGAAGGCGTAGTCGATCACGTCGCCGGGGCGCACGTCGTTGATGACGACGACCGCCGAGAGCGTACCGTTGAAGAGCTGCTCGCGCAGCTCGGCCTCGCGCTGGATGACCCTGATCTCCGAGGGGCGCAGGGCGTTGATGGTCTGCCCGTTGCGGACGACGTTGACGTGGTGAATGACGAGCCGCTGGTAGGAGGGCTCGAAGTCGAGCTGCAACTGCGAGACCTCCTCGACGGCCGACGAGGTCGTCACCTGCTCGACGTAGTGGTAGAAGCTCTCCGAGCCCGCGGCGGTGACGCGCACCTGCCGGTCGTCGAGCATGCAGCGCAGGCCGTCCTCGGGCTCTTTCTTGTCTGCGCCGTCGGGCGGCGCGACCGGCCGCACCCAGGCGGGCGGCGGCTGTACCTTGAAGTCGGGCTTGGCCGCGGCGGCGGGGCACGCGAGCACGATTAGGAGCGCGGCCCACAGGGCGGCGCGGCGTCGAGCGGGGAAGAGGCGAGTCATCTGCTTAAAT
>CAXTSK010000189.1:0-1688 GCA_964246655.1 uncultured Pyrinomonadaceae bacterium | reverse complement strand
GTAAAGGAGTTGTTGAAGTTTCCCGGCCGGGCGTTCGGGCGGCGGCGGCGCCGAGTGCCGCGCGAGGATTTTACAGGGGAACGGGCGCCGCGTCACGGCCGGAGCGAGCTTCGGCGCTCCCGGCGTCGTCATAAGTTTGACTGCAAAAAGGTGACGGGTTGCACTCGACACCGGGCGGTAAAACTGTATAATGCGCGACGTAAGCCAGACAAAATCTTTTCTGCGGGAGCTAAGCTGCGCACTCGGCTCGCGGTGATGATACCAAAATCCGACCGCCAGTTAGCGCCGGCGAGGGTTTGCACCAACGACCCGCCGCACGGCCGCGCGAAGTCTCCGGGCCGACCCCCGTGCGCCAGTCCCGCCACATCGATTCAACACAGAAACTAAGCGAGGTGAAAATGAAGCGCACCTTAATGACACTCGGATTGACGACCCTGCTCCTGGCGGCCTTCGCCTGCGAGCGGCGCGACGGCGGCGGCCCCGGCGGCACGACCGACAGCGGCGGCACCATCCTGGTCGGCGTCTACGGCGACCTCTCGGGCCAGACTTCGAGCTTCGGCGAATCGACGCGCAACGGCGTCAAGATGGCTATCGACGAGATCAACGCGGCCGGCGGCATCAACGGCCGCAAGGTCGAGGCCGTCGTCGAGGACGACCAGGGTCAGCCGCAGCAGGCTTCGACGGTCGTCACCAAGCTCATCAACCAGAACAAGGTGGTCGCCATCATCGGCGAGGTGGCTTCGAGCAACAGCCTCGCGGCCGCGCCCAAGGCGCAGGAGGCGAAGGTGCCGATGATCACGCCCTCCTCGACCAACCCGAAGGTGACGCAGGTCGGCGACTACATCTTCCGCGTCTGCTTCACCGACGATTTCCAGGGCGCGGTCGCCGCCAAGTTCGCCGCCAACACCCTGCACGCCAAGAAGGCGGCCATCCTCGGCGACTTCAACTCCGACTACAGCAAAGGCATGTCGCAGTACTTCGTGCAGGAGTTCACCGGCTCGGGCGGCCAGATCGTCGGGCAGCAGACCTACACGCAGACCGACGCCGACTTCAAGGGGCAGTTGACGGCCATCCGCGCGCTCGCGCCCGACGTGATCTTCGTCCCCGGCTACTACGGGCAGGTCGGCGTCATCGCCAAGCAGGCGAAGGAGCTGGGCATCAAGGCGCCGCTGCTCGGTGGCGACGGCTGGGACTCGCCGAAGCTCTTCGAGCTGGGCGGCACGGCGCTCGACGGCGCCTACATGGTCAACCACTACTCGACCGACGACCCCTCGCCCGCGGTGCAGAAGTTCGTCGCCGCATACAAGGCGAAGTACGGCGCCGTCCCCGACGCCATCGCCGCGCTCGGCTACGACGCGATGAACGTGCTGGCCGACTCCATCAAGCGCGCGGGCGCCACCGATTCGGCCAAGCTCCGCGACGCCATCGCGGCGACGAAGGGCTTCGGCGGCGTCACGGGCTCGATCAGCCTCAACGCCGGCCGCGACGCCGTGAAGCCCGCGGTCGTCTTCGAGCTGCGCGACAAGAAGCTGGTTTACAAGGAGACCATCCAGCCTTCGGGCGGCGCGGGAGCGGCTCCCGCGGCCTCGCCCGCGGCGACCGCCTCGACGGCGGGCGCTTCCTCGCCGGGCACGAACGCGAACGCCCCGGGGAACACCCACACGACTGCGGCTCCAAAGTAGGCGAAG
>CAXTSK010000188.1:0-8883 GCA_964246655.1 uncultured Pyrinomonadaceae bacterium | reverse complement strand
GGGCGGGCGTCTGTCCCACGCCCGCCCCGCCCCTGGCTCAGCTACAAGGGTCGGTGGTGACCGAGTCGTTGAAGGGCGTCTCGCGGAAGCCCGTGGGCTGGACGAACTGGAACTGCGGCGTGCCCGGCGGCAGCCGGTTCGGGTCGGTCAGCGTTATGTCGAAGGACCAGTTGCGGCTCGGCGGGTAGTAGTTGACGGAGTTGACGACGCTCCAGGGGCCGACCGCCTGCGTCGAGTTGTAGAGGAGGATGAACGAGCCGGTGTAGTTCCAGCGCTTCTCCCAGGCGCCGCCCGACGCGCCCCACGTCTCAAGGAAGCGCGGGAAGTTGTGGACGCCGCCGTTGAGCCACTGGAGGGCGTAGGAGGGTGCCGCGCTGCCGACCATAGCCGAGAGGGTCGAGCCCGCGATGATGCCCGCGCGCACCGAGGTCTCCTGCCCGTAGGAGATGGCGGCCGTCGGGCTGGACGAGCCCGCGTCGGCGACGCGGGAGTTGGCGCCCTCCGGGTACATCGCGCCGACCGCGTCGAACCAGGTCTTCGAGAGCGGGAAGAAGGCGTCGGCCGCGATGGAGGCCGGCACCTGGTCGCCCGTGTAGTAGCAGGTCTTCGTCGAGTCGTTCTCCGTCGAGCCGCTGGCGGGCTGGCAGGTGATGCCGGTCGTGTTGTAGTTGCCCCAGATGTAGACCATGTTCTCGGTCGCGACGGTGAGCCCCTTCGTCGTGGAGAGCTTGCCGGCAGCGCCCGAGAGCAGCAGGTCCTCGCCGTTGAAGAGGCGCACGGCGCGCCGGAAGTAGTAGTTCGCCGCGCCGGGGGCGAGCTGGTTCGAGGTGGCCCACGCGCCGACGGCGAGCGCGCGCCCGTACCTCGTGGTCGCGGTAGCGTCGGTGTAGCCGGCGGGCGGTGTCACGGTGGACGTGGTGATCGCCGCCGGGTCGGGCACCTCGCGCGTGTCGCGCTGGAGCGATCCCTTCTTGTTCACGCCCTTCGCCACGTCGAAGCCGAAGTCGATCACGTCCTCGCCGGGCTCGGGCGTCGCGCTGGCCGAGGCCGGGTAGTTGTAAACGTCCTCGTTATCGACGAAGCCGTTCGTGGTCATGACGACCGCCTTCTGAGAATTCCTCTCCAACTTCGGGAAGTCGCCGCGGCGGTCGGAGACGTAGACGATCCAGCCGTCGGGGCTGCCGATGTTGCCGCTGACGGCGGCGGTGCCGTTGAGGAGGTTCGTGTCGTAGACGCCGTCGATCCAGCGCGCCAGGTTCCGCATGTTCAGCTCGACAACCGAGGTGATGCCGCGCGAGTAGACGCTCGTGGCCGTCAGGGTGTCGTTGATGTGCCCCTCGCGCACGTTGTAGACGTTGATCGGGACGATCTGGTTGAGGCCGCTCGTGGGCGGCTGGTCGTCGCGCGACATGGTGGTCGGCTGGAAGGGCGTGGACGTGCCGTGCGGGTCGTCGTCGAGGTTGTTGTCGGTGGTGCTGATGAAGCCGGCGGCGTTCATCGTCACCCCGTTGGTGGTGGCGATCTTGATCTCGCCGTCGGCCAGCGCCCGCCTGGTCGCGATGCTGTTGTCCATGAAGTAGGTGAGGTAGTCGTTCCCGCCCGTGCGGTCGCGGCTGCCCTGCATGAGGGCCGTCCACGCTGGCCGCTGGAGGTGGACGATGGCGTTCGGCTCGCCGACGGTGACGCCCATGCTGAGGATGGTCTGCGTCACGTCCACGGTCGCCCCGTCGGGCCTGACGATCTCGATGAGGATGCGCCCCTTGATGCCGGAGCCCGGCGGGACGATGGAGTTGCTCGAAGTCTTGTTGAGGCCGCTGTTGGATGCGTTGGACAATTCGGCGGAGGTGGCGTTCTTCCCGCCGGTGTTGGCGCTGGCCGTGGCGCTGGTACTGACGGTGTAGTTCTTCGTGCCCCGCACCGTCATGGCCTTCCTGGCAAGCGACGGGTTGCCCTGCAACCAGTCCGTCGAGTTTACGTAGGCGCCGTTGTCGTTGACGACGCGCAGGGCGTTGCCGCCGTTAAGCTCGGAGGGCACCCACGCCGAGAGGAGCACGCCCTTGCCGGGGGGGATGGCGGCGGCGTTCGACGTGACGCCCGCGGGGAGCTGCTCGTCGTCGATGGTGATGCGTATCTCGGCCTTCTTGTGGTAGCGCGACTGGCCCATGATGGTGTTGTCGTCCGGCATGCTCCGCTTGATGATCTCGATGGGGGCGCCGCCGTCGATCTGGAGCGGGAGGAGGAGCTTGCGCGCGCCGGTCGAGGCCGTCTTGAGGAAGCCGCCGAACTGGTTGTTGGTGCCGTTGAGCGGCAGGAGCGAGGTCGTCGGCCAGGAGGTGTTGTTGGTGCCGCCGGGGGAGCCCGGCCAGTCGCCGCGCCCGTCGATCTGCTGCGCCGCCGGCAGGTTGGGGCCGTTCGTGACGCTGCCGAGCGTCATCTTGCCGATGACGGAGGGGGCGGTCGGGTTGATGAAGCGGGGATTGCTCGTGTAGAGCCCGCCGACCGTGGTGCTGTTCGCCGCGTTGTTGCGCAGGACGGTGCGGACGGCCTCGCCGGCCGTCGTCACGCGGTCGAAGAAGGTCACGTCGCCGCCGAAGTAGATGTTGCCGTTGGCGTGGACGCGCCCGATGAAGGTCATCGGCGGCTCCGGCCAGAACTCCAGGTCGCCGTCGCTGAAGGTGGCGAACTGGAAGAGCGGAATCATGTAGTTGTTGACCTCGCGCTCAAGCCGCACCTGCATCTTCGAGTCCTGGTTCGAGACCAGCGAGGTCAGGAGGTAGGGCTCCAGCGAGGCGTACATCTCGGCGAAGGGGCCGTTCGGAATCTTCGTCCGCGGGGCCTTGCCGCCGTTCTGGGACTTCATCGCGGCCAGCAGCGTGTCGTTGCGCCGGAGCGTCTGCTTGAAGGTGAAGCCCTCTTCCTCGACGAGCTCGGCGGGCGGGTCTTTGGCGATCAAGCACATCTCGGCGGGGGTCGGCTTCGAGGTGTGGAGGAAGAGGTCGCTGAAGTCGTGCGTCATCTTCTCCAGCCCCGCCGAGGCGGCGTAGAGGGTCTCGGTGTGGCGGAGGTCGTCGCCCGCGATGCGCGACTCGTGCCTGACGGTGCTGAGGACGGCGACGCTCATCACGGCGATGAGCCCTATGATGAGCATCGCCATGGTGAGCGCCGCGCCGCGCTCGCCGCGCCTGTTCCGCGAAAGCTTCGGGTGTGACATACCGTTCTCTTCCTTACTCCGGGTGAATGTGACCGGCCCGGCGGTCAGTTCGTCATCTTAAGGTGCGTGTTGAACTGCATGTTGCGCACGGCCGTCGTGCCCGTCATGGTGATCTGCTGCTTGGTCCCGTTCACCACGTTGTGCGCCGTCTCGGTGGTGACCTTCACCTCCACCTGGCGGACGAGGCCCTGCTGCGCCTCGCTGCTCAGCGTCGAGACCGGCGCCGCGACGTTCCCGTTCGCGTCGCTCTGGCCCAGGACGTAGCGGAACTGGAGGTCCACGACGTGCTCGGCGACCACCGAGTCGATGTAGCCGCCGATGACGCCCGCGGCGCCGTAGATGCGCCGCCGCAGCAGCTTGTCCGAGTCGATGTAGTAGTGGATGATCTGCATCCTCATCATCGAGGAGGGCCTCCCGGTCGTGACCAGGTTGAGCGGGCCGTTGGCGGCCACCTGGTTGAGGCCGAAGCGGTCGCCCGCGGCGAAGGTCAGGGTGCGCGCGGCGGCGTTGACCGCCGTGACCGAGGCGAAGGTCGAGCCCGCGGTGGAGGTGAAGAAGTAGATGTCGCCGACGTTGAACTGCGCCATGACCACGGTGCCGGGGATGAGCACGGTCTGGCCGTTGCCCGTGACCGCGCCGGCGGCGAGCGGGATGGACCACGACCCGACGTTGAAGGACTTGTCGATCTTCATGATCGTCAGCCGGTCGGTGGCCGGCCGGACGGGGATCGTGGTGGCAGGGAGCGGGCTGGGGACGGGCACGGCCGTGCCGGCGGGCGCCTGGTTGTCCGAGGTGACGACGCCGAGCACCCCGAGCGTCGGGTAGGGCGCGTCGGGCACCACGGCCGTCGTCAGGTGGCCGCCGAGGAAGGCGTTGCGCACGCGCGGGGAGATGATGTCCTCCATCCCGTCGGCCGCCCCCATGATGTCGGCCGCGATGAACTCGTGGGCCGTCCGCAGGTTCTGCTGCGCCTCGGTCATCTCCTGGGCCACGCGGTTCATGGTGACGCTGTCGTTCATGAAGCGCATGGCCAGAGCCATCACGGTCACCATGACCGCCATGCTGATTACCAACTCCGCGACTGTGAACCCGCCCTGCCCTCGTGAGCGATGCATAGTGTGCCTCCGTCCGCCTCAGCGCAGGATGTTGCTGCGGAAGTCGTTGTTGAGATAGCCCGTCCCGGTCAGCTCCCGCTTCCCGCCGCGGCCGTCCGGGTACCGGAGCGTAACCACGACCCTCCTGAGGTTGTCGTCGCCGAGCGGCGCGATGTCGATCTTGCGCTCGAAGCCCTCGTAGGTCTGCGAGGGGAGGCTCGGGTCGTCCGCCGTGCCGTAGATGCCGTCGGTGCCGGGGCCGGCCTCCGGCTTCGGCACGGGGCGGAAGCCGGTCGAGAAGCCGGCGAATTTGAACGCCGCGCCCTCGTTATCCACCTTCCCCGTGTTGGCGATCTGCCCGTACGTCAACTGGCCGGTATTCCTCAGGTTCTCCATCTGTTCGACCACCGAGACCACGAGGAGCTTCGCGTTCGTGACCCCGCGCCCGCTGTTGGTCACCCTCAGCGCGTAGCCGAACACCTGCGCCAGGGAGAGGAGCCCGACCATCAGGATGATCATGGCCACGACCATCTCGGTCAGGGTGAAGCCGGACTCGGCGCCACGCGGCGCGCGCGACGGGGCCGGGCGGCGGTCAATCGACAAACTTGTTGACACTGTCGCTATACCTCCAGGCTTTGATTCGGCCGGTCGCGCCGAGGATCGAGATGGCGGTGGCCGTGTCGTGAGATTTCACGGGGTTGTAGATGGCAAGCGCGAAGTCGCGGGGCAGGTTGTTGGCGTCCACGACCGTCCCGTCGGGCTGGAAGGTGATGTTGAGCCTCTGGTTCGTGAGCGCGTTGACCTTGACCTTGTCGGGCAGCGTACTCGCCGCCGCCGGGATGTCGGACGGCGCCCCGTACTTGATCTCCGCGGACGTGAGGCCGCCGGTGGTGAGCGTGGTGGTGCTCGTGTACGAACTCCCCGGCGTGTTGGGGTAACTGCCGGACGCCAGCACGGTGGGGCCGCTGTTGCCGAACCCCTGCGCGTTGACGCCGTGGTCGATGAGCCTGACCTGCTTGGCGGCGTCGTCGTACTGGAAGGTGATGGCGCGGCGGCGCGAGATCGCCATCTGCCGCGCGTCGCGCAGCCCGCCGACGAGCTCCTGTGTGAGGCCGCCCGCCCGGATCAGCCTCCGCGTGGCGATCACCTGCGGGATGCTGACGCCCGCGATGACGGAGGCGAGCGCGAGGGCCACCACTATGTCCAGGAGGCCGGCACCCCTCTCCGAACGACGCCGGCGTGAACTGACCTGGTTGTTCATGTTGTCTTCTCTCGCTCCCTCACCAGACTCCGGAAGTGACAAACCGGGCGCGCGGGCGACGAACTTCGCCCCGCCGGTTATGAGCAAGGCGGGTGCCACCGCCGCCGCCCCGGCACTTCGCCCGGAATTCACGGATGTTGGCGGGCGCCGGCCCCGCACGCCTTTCCCGCCCTGTCACTGTTAGTGACAGGGTGTGGAAACGCTTTCACATCTCTGGTTGGGAGGAAGTAAGGAACCCTCGGCCCGCTTTCGCTCTCGACACCCCTCGGCGGCTCTGTTACTCTCACAGCCCCTCGCCGTGCGCCGCCCGACAACTTCACGGCGACTTCCCGACTCTAACCTCCGGAGTCCTCGTATGGCCGTCACCTATCGCATCGACCCGCGGGAGCGGATCGTTTACCTGACCGTCTCCGGCGAGTCCCCCTTCAGGGAGTGGGAGGGCGCGCTGCGGCGCGTGCTGGCCGACCCCACGTACGTGAAGGGCTTCAGCTTCCTCACCGACCGGCGGGGGCAGGCCGACGTGCCGGGGCCGGAATTCCCGCGCCAAGTTCTGCGGTTCCTCGTCGAGCGCACGCCGGACATGGGCCGCTACCGCTGGGCGGCCGTCTCTCAGCGTGAGGCCACCTTCCAGACGCTACGCATGTTCTCGATCCTGGCCGAGGAGGCCGACATCCACGTCCGGGCCTTCATGGACTACGACGAGGCGCTGCGCTGGCTGACGAGCGGCGCCGCGGCTCACGGTCGTTGACGGGCATAGCCTTCTCGTCGTCCGCGACGGGGTCTGGTGTTATACTGTGCGGCCTGCGCGTCGCGCAGCCGCAGGCGCCTTTCGGATAGGCGACCGGCCTTGAGCAGTTCAACATTATCCCGCCTAGACAGGCACAGGCACACACGAGAGTATGTTGGGGCGATCCTCGCCTCCCGGGACGGAGCGTCTTTCATATGGGGACTGACGAGACTGAAGGGCGGCCGACGGGGCCGTATCAGGGGATGCTTCTCGCCGGGCGCTACCTGCTTGAGCGCGAGCTGGGGCGCGGCGGCATCGGGGTGGTCTACCTCGCGCGCGACCAGCACCTTTTGAACAAGCCCGTCGTCGTCAAGATTCTGCTCGACCTCGTGCTCGGCGCCGAGGCGGACGAGTGGGTGAAGAGGAAGTTCCGGCAGGAGGTGGAGGCGCTCGCGCGCATCGACCACCCCGGCGTCGTCGGCGTGTTGCAGGCGGGCGAGCTTCCCGACGGGAAGCCCTACCTCGTCATCCAGTACATAGAGGGCGAGACGCTCCGCTCGGTGATGAGTGCGGAGGGGATGGAGCTGGCCCGGGTCGCGCGCATCGTGCGGCAGATCGGGCACGCGCTGACGGGCGCGCACGACCGAGGCATCTACCATCGCGACCTCAAGCCCGAGAACGTCATGCTCCAGTCGCTCGGCGAGGGCGAGGAGCACGTCAAGCTCATCGACTTCGGCATCGCGACCGTCAAAGACCCGCAGGCGGCGGCCGACCCGGCGACGACGACGATGTTCTCGGGCACGCCCGGCTACATGGCTCCCGAGCAACTGCTCGGCAAGCCGACAGCGGCGAGCGACGTTTACGCGCTCGGCGTCATCGCCCACGAGATGTTGACGGGGCGGCGCCCCTACAGGCCCGACTCGCCCTACCACCTCATGGAGTTGCAGCGCGAGGGCGTAAAGGTCAAGCCGCGCGAGCTGCGCCCCGACCTCCCCGAGCGGGCGCAGGAGTTGATACTCAAGGCGCTCTCCTTCGAGCAGACGGAGAGGCCCGCGCGTGCGCGTGCCTTCGGCGACGAGTTGTCGCGCGCGCTCCTCGACGAGGCGACGCCTGCCGCGCCCGCCGCGCCGTTGACGGACGTTTCTTCCACCGTCGTGGAGACGCGCACGGCCGCCGCTCTCACGGGCGCGCGTTCGGCCCCGACGGCGTCGCGCGTCGCACTGCTCTACAAGCGCAACGCGCAGCCGGACGAGCAGGTCATGCGCATGCTTGAGGCGGAGCTGAAGGCGCAGGGGCACGAGGTCTTCATCGACCGCCACACGGGCGTAGGCGTCGAGTGGGCGAAGGAGATCGAGCAGCAGATGCGTACGGCCGACGCCGTGATTCCGCTCGTCTCGGCCGCCTCCGTGTCGAGCGAGATGCTCGCCTACGAGGTGCAGATCGCGCACGAGGCGGCGCAGCAGCAGGGCGGCCGGCCCCGCCTGCTGCCCGTCCGCGTCGATTACGACGGCGCCGTCCCGGACCCCCTTTCGAACTTCCTCTCACGCAGCCGCTTCGCGCTCTGGGACGGCCCGCAGGACGACGACCGGCTCGTTGGGGAACTGCGCGACTCGCTTCTGGCGACCGAGCCGCCGAAGGCCGTGACCGTCGTCGAACCGCCGGGCGGGGCCGTCCCCTTAGACTCGATGTTCTACCTCGTCCGCCCGACCGACGAGCAGTTCCTCGAAGCCATCCGGCGGCAGGACAGCATCGTGCTCGTGAAGGGTGCGCGGCAGATGGGCAAGACCTCGCTCCTCGCGCGCGGGCTGCAACAGGCGCGCGCGGCCGGCACGAAGGTCATCACCACCGACTTCCAGAAGCTCAACGCGACCCACCTCGAAACCATCGAGTCGCTCTTCATGACGCTCGGCGAGCTGATCGCCGACCAACTCGACCTGGACGTTTACCCCGAGGACGTGTGGAAGCCGCGGCGCGCCCCGAGCATCAACTTCGAGCGCTACATCCGCCGCGAGGTTTTGGAGAAGCTGTCGGGGCCGCTCGTCTGGGGGCTCGACGAGGTGGACAGGCTCTTCACCTGCCCGTACGCGAGCGAGGTCTTCGGCCTCTTCCGCACGTGGCACAACGAGCGCGCCGTAGACCCTTCGGCGCCGTGGGGGCGGCTGACGCTCGCCATCGTCTACGCGACCGAGGCGCACCTCTTCATCACCGACCAGAACCAATCGCCCTTCAACGTCGGCACACGCCTTGAGTTGAGGGACTTCGACCCGGCGCAGGTGGCCGAGTTGAACGAGCGCTACGGGGCGCCGCTCAAGGGGGCGGGCGAACTGTCGCGCTACTTCCAGCTCGTCGGCGGGCACCCGTACCTCGTGCGGCGCGGGCTGCACGAGATGGCGACGGGCGGCCTGAGCCTCGACGCCTTCGAGGCGGTCGCAGACCACGACGAGGGGCCGTTCGGCGACCACCTCCGCCGCATCCTCGTGCTGCTGGCGCGCGACCCGGCCTTGGGCGAGGTCGTGCGCGGCGTGCTTCGCGGCGGGGGGGGGGCGGGGGGGGGGGGGGGGGGCGGGGGGGGGGGGGGGGGGGGGCGGGG
>CAXTSK010000187.1:1141-8931 GCA_964246655.1 uncultured Pyrinomonadaceae bacterium | reverse complement strand
GGGGTGGCGGGGGGGCTTGTGCTGTGGCGGCCCGCGTGGCGGGGGGGGTGGGGGGGCCCCCCCCGGGGCTCGGGGGAGGCTTTGAAACTCTCGCCCGAACTGCTCGCGCTCGCGGACGGCTCGCAGACAGGCTCGGTCAACGTCATCATCCAGCAGGACGGCTCGTCGCAGAAGACGCTGCTCGGCGCCTTGCTCAACCTCGTCAGCATCGTTGACAAACTCGGCGGGCGCGTGACGCGAAACCTCCTGGGGCTCGGCGTGGTGACGGCGCGTGTGCCGACGAGGTCTTTGCGCGAACTGGCCTCGCGCTCGGAAGTCCGCTACGTGTCGCCCGACAGGGCGCTCGCCGCGGGCGGGCACGTCGAGACGACGACCGGCACGTCCGCCGTCCGCACGCAGACGACCTCCGCGTTGCTCGGGCTGCTTCAGACGACGACCACCTTCGATGGCTCAGGCATCGGCATCGCGGTCGTCGATTCCGGTCTGGACGCAGGGCACGAGGTCTTCCGCGGCCCGTTGGGACTGAGTCGAGTCTCGGCGAGCGTGGACTTCACGGGCGAGGGGCGCACCGACGACCCCTTCGGGCACGGGACGCACGTCGCTTCCATCGCCGCCGGGACGGGGCAGCCCTCGAACGGCGCTTACGGCGGCGTGGCTCCCGCGGCGAAGATCGTCAACCTGCGCGTCCTGAACTCGCAGGGGCGCGGGACGACCTCATCTCTGCTCGCGGCGCTCGACTGGGTCTTGCAGAACCGCGCGCTCTACAGGATTCGCGTCGTCAACCTCAGTCTGGGCACGCCGGCCGTAGACACGTACCGCAACGACCCGGCGTGCGACGCCGTGCGCCGTCTCGTCGCCGCCGGGATCGTGGTCGTGGCCGCCGCGGGCAACGACGGGAAGGGCGCTTCGGGGGCAAAGCTCTACGGCGCCATCCACTCGCCGGGCAGCGAGCCGTCGGTCATCACCGTGGGCGCGACCAACACCTTCGGCACCGACGCGCGCTCCGACGACGCCATCACCTCCTACAGCTCGCGCGGGCCGACGCGCGGCGGCTGGACGGACAACGCGGGCACACGCCACCACGACAACCTCGTCAAGCCCGACCTCGTCGCGCCCGGCAACAAGATCGTCGGCGCGGCGGCGCGGAACAACGCGCTGCTGACCGGGCATCCCGAATTGAACGCGGACGCGAGCCAGCCCTCCTCGCGGCGGATGATGTACATGTCGGGCACGTCGATGTCGGCGCCGGTCGTCGCGGGCGCGGCGGCGCTGTTGCTTCAGGCCAACCCTTCCCTGACGCCGAGCTTGGTCAAGGCGCTCCTGATGCTGACGGCGCAGCCCGTCTACGGCTACAACACTCTGGAGCAGGGCGCGGGGCTTCTGAACGTGGAAGGCGCGCTGCGTCTGGCGCGGCTCGTTCGGGCCGACCTCTCGTCACAGACTCCGCTCGGGGCGCCGCTGCTCAACGGTGGGCCGCCCGTCCCGCAGAGCAGCGTCGCGGGCGAGACGTTCTGGTGGTCGCAGGGTCTCGTGCTCAACCACACGTACGCGGCCGGGTCTGACCTCTACACGCTCTACCAGAAGGTCTACGCGCCGGGCGTGCAGTTGGGCTCGTGCGTCAACGAGGGCTCGGGCGGGTCGCAGACTTTGAACACGACGTTGGTGACGGGCGGCGTGACGGTCGGGCGCTGGCTGCTCATGAGCGACGGCTCGACGATGGCGGGCGGCACGCCCGTCCTGGACACGTCCGCGCTGCTCGAAGGGACGGTGGGCGGCGACGGCGTCATGGCGGGCGACGGGACGATGGCCGGCGACGGCACGATGGCCGGCGACGGCGTCATGGCAGGCGACACGAACCTGCGGGCGCAGGCGACACTAGTCGAGGGGGACGAGACGCCGTGCATGAAATAAGCGCTAGGGTATTGACGGGGCGTCCGGCCGGATGGATACTTGATGACCTCGTCCCTCCACGGAGGATTCTCTCCCCAAGAGCGTCCGTGGCAATCTCACTAAATTTAAGCCCCGCGCCGGATGCGTCCGGCGCTTACCCCCTGACAGGTTGTAACAGGTGCGGTCTGCTAATCCCTCGCACCGAAGAAGCCCGCGGGCGCGCCGGCTCCCGTCCGTAATTCCGGCGCGCACCGACTGGAGGGTGCTTAAGGTGAAACACGTTAGAAGGTACACGGCGGCGGCGCTCGTCTCTCTGCTGCCGCTGCTGTGTCTCGCGGGCTCTGACCGCGCGCCCGGCGGCAGGAGTCGCGCCGGGCTCAAGGTCGTGCGCGCGGTCTCCCCCGACAGCCGTCAGGACGAGCCCGCCGACCGGATCTCGCCGGATTTGCTTGAGCTGGCGCGCGACCCGCAGGCGGCCGAGCGTCGCGTCCGCGTCATCGTGCAGGAGCGCGCGGGGCTCGACCGGTTGCTCGCCGCACAACTCGGGGCCGAGGTGAAGTTCCGCGGGCGCTTCGACACGCTGGGGGCGCGCGTCCTCGAACTCCCGGCGCGTCTCATCGAGCGCCTGTCGGAGCAGCGCGGGGTTCGCTTCATCTCTCTCGACCGCGAGACGACGGGCTTCGGCCACGTCTCGCGCACGACGGGGACGGACGACGTGCGCGAGACTGAGGGCACGAGAGTCAGCGGCCTCGACGGCACAGGGATCGGCATCGCCGTCCTCGACTCGGGCATCGACACGGGGCACACGTCCTTTCTCGAAAGCAGGGGTAACGACCTGCGTGTCGTCTACAGCAAAGACTTCACGGGCGAGGGGCGCACCGACGACCCTTACGGGCACGGGACGCACGTCGCTTCCATCGTCGCGGGCAACGGCCGCATCGCGCGCGCCGAGTACGTCGGCATCGCGCCGAACGCGAACATCATCAACCTGCGCGTCCTGAATTCGCAGGGCAGCGGGCGCGTCTCTTACATCCTCGGCGCGCTCGAATGGATCTACCGGCATCGCACCCTCTACAACATCCGCGTCGCCAACCTTTCACTCGGCACGCCCGCGGTCGAGTCGTACAAGAACGACCCCGTCTGCAAGGCCGTGCGCAAGCTGGTGGACGCGGGCGTCGTGGTCGTCGCGGCGGCGGGCAACAACGGGAAGGACGCTTCGGGGGCGAAGCTCTACGGCGCCATCCATTCGCCGGGCAGCGAGCCGTCGGTCATCACCGTGGGCGCGACCAACACCTTCGGCACCGACGCGCGCTCCGACGACGCCATCACCTCCTACAGCTCGCGCGGGCCGACGCGCGGCGGCTGGACGGACAACGCGGGCACACGCCACCACGACAACCTCGTCAAGCCCGACCTCGTCGCGCCCGGCAACAAGATTATCGACGCGGCGGCGGAAGACAACTACCTGATTACGACACATCCCGAACTCGACGCGGGCGTGAGCCACGCGGACGCGCGCCGGATGATGTACCTGAACGGCACGTCGATGGCGACGCCCGCGGTGGCGGGCGCGGCGGCGCTGATGCTTCAGGCCAACCCGACCTTGACGCCGAACCTCGTCAAGACGCTTTTGATGTACACGGCGCAGCAGCTTCCCGGCGCGAACCTGTTGGAGCAGGGCGCGGGCGAGCTGAACGTCGAAGGGGCCATCCGGGTCGCGAAGCTCGTGCGGCGCGACCTGTCGGCGCTGACGCCGCTCGGCGCCCCGCTGCTCACTTCGGCCGTCGCGCCCGCGCCGCAGACGACCATCGCGGGCGAGACCTTCCCCTGGTCGCAGGGCATCGTCATCAAGTACGGCTACGCGACCGGCGCCGACCTCATCACCGACTACCAGAAGATTTACGGACTCGGCGTCTTCGCCACCGACGGCGTGACCGTCGCCGACGGCGTCTTCGCCACCGACCGGATGCTGCTCAGCTCGGGCGTCTTCGCCACCGACAACGTCCTCGTGAGCGACGGGCAGGTGCTCGGCGGCGGGACGGTCTTCATCGGCTCCGGCGTCTTTGCCACCGACCGCTTCGTCGGCGCGGGCGTCTTCGCCACCGACGCAATCCTTTTCGGCGACGGGGTGTTCGCCACCGACAGCCTCCTCAACGCCGACGCGGCGGTGCAGGCGCTCTCGGCGGCCACCGACGGCGACCCGACGAAGGCGCCGACGCCCGCGCCCGAAACCGGGCTCGACTGTCTGGACGATCAATGAGGCGCGCCCGCGCGACCCCCCAAGTCGCCCGCGCGTTTGGAGTGAACGCCAACGTTAGGAGAGAGGCGATGCGCCAGTTGAAGGAGTTGGAAACGCCCGGCGTGACGGCCGCGACGCGCCCCGAGCCGGTGGACGCGTCGCTGCTCGTCCACCCGCTCACCGAGAGTCACACGGAGTCGGAGGTGCTCGACTTCCTTTCGGGCCGGCCCGCGCAGGCCGTCATCATGAGCGGGCTCATCCGCGACAACGGGTTCGAGAGCCCTTTCAACCGCGGCACGTTCCACGCCTGCCGCGGCGCCGGAGGGGGGCTCGAAGGCGTCGCGCTCGTCGGCCACGCCGTCTACGTCGCGGCGGACACGGCGCCGGCGCTCAGGGCGTTCGCGCGCATCGCGCAGGGGCAGCAGCACGCGCACATGATCCTCGGCGAGGAGGCGCTGGGCGGCCGCTTCTGGAAGCACTACGCGCCGGCGGGGCAGCCGCCGCGCCTCTTCTCGCGCGAGGTGCTCTACGAGCTGCGCTGGCCGGTCTCGGCGCCCGCGCCGGTCGGGGGCCTGCGCCCCGCCACGCTCGACGACCTGATGCTGGTGATGCCCGTCCACGCCGCGCTGGCCTACCAGGAGAGCGGCGTCAACCCCCTCGACGTTGACCTGCACGGCTTCCGCATGCGCTGCGCGCGGCGCATCGAGCACGGGCGCGTCTGGGTGCTGGTCGAGGGCGGGAACCTGCTCTTCAAGGCCGACATCGCCTCCGACACGCCCGAGTGCGTCTACCTCGAAGGCGTCTACGTGGACCCGGCCAGCCGCCAGCAGGGCTACGGCCTGCGCTGCCTGTCGCAGCTCGGCTGCGCGCTGTTGGAGCGGACGAAGTGCGTCAGCGCCCTCGTCAACGAGCAGAACTTCGCGGCGCAGGCGCTCTTCAACAAGGCCGGCTACAAACTGCGCGGCCGCTACGACACGGTCTTCCTCGAAAGAAATTGATTCATTGATTCATTTGTTCATTGATGACTCAATGAACAAATGAGCTAATCCCATCATGCCGACGCAACGTTACGTCAGGCCGTACATGTGGACTTTCATCGCGGTGGGCACGGCCGCCCTGCTCTACGCGGTGGTCAGGCTCCCGCTTGAGCGGCTCGACGTGCGGCTGGTGCCGCTCGTCCTCTTCACGCTCTTCGTCAGCTCGCGGCTGTGCGTCCCCATCCCGCGCACGACGGGGAAGATATCTTTCTCCGACGCCCTCATTTTCCTCGTGATGCTGCTCTACGGCGGCGAGGTGGCGATTCTGCTCGGGGCGGCGGAAATCTTCATCGCCTCGCGCTTCGTCCGCCCGCCGGTCAGTCTCTTCACCAGCACCTTCAACGCGGCGATGATGGGGCTCTCGACGCTCGTCACCTGGGGCGCGCTGACGTTCATCTACGGCGACGTGACGGCGCTGGCGCGCGGCGAGTTCACGGCCGCCTTCGCCAGCGCGCTCTGCGTGATGGGGCTCGTGCAGTACGTCGTCAACACGGCCATCGTCTCGGCCCACACGGCACTCAAGGCGAACGAGCCGCTCTGGGTGACGTGGCGCAACAAGTACCTCTGGACTTCGATCACCTACTTCGGCGGCGCCTCGGCCGCGGGCATCACGATCAAGCTCGCCTCGACCGCGGGCGTCTACGCGCTGGTCGCCGCCGCGCCGATCATCGTCATCATCTATCTCACCTACCGCACCTACCTCAACAACATCGAGGCGATGTCGGCCGCCGCCAAGGCCGAGGCCGCCGCCGAGGCGCGCGCCGAGGCCGCCGCCCAACAGGCCGAGCAGGCGCGCCGCCACGTCGAGGAGCTGTCGCACTACATCAGCGAGCAGGAGCGGATACGGGAGCAGTACGCGCAGATTGAAAAGCTGTCCGCGCTGGGCGAGCTGGCCTCGGGCGTCGCGCACGACTTCAACAACACGCTCGCGGGCATCCTCGGGCGCGCGCAACTGTTACTCGGGACGCAAGACCCCGGGCGGATCGTCGCCGGCCTCAAGCTCATCATCAAGACGGCGAAGGACGGGGCGAAGACCATCAAGCGCATCCAGGACTTCGCGCGCCAGCGCCGCGACCACGACTTCCAGCCGGTCTCCGTAGATCAACTGCTGCTCGACGTGCGCGAGATCACGCGGCCGCGCTGGAAGAGCCGCCCCGAGAGTGAGGGCGTCCACATCGGTTTGGAACTTCAACTCGGCTCGGACGAGGCGCGCGTGATGGGCGACGAGTCGGAGCTGCGCGAAGTCTTGGTCAACCTCGTCTTCAACGCCGTGGACGCGATGCCGCAGGGCGGGACGCTCACGCTCTCGACGCGCGAGGCGGCGGGGGCGGTCGAGATCGCCGTGGCCGACACGGGCACGGGCATGGCCGAGGAGGTGCGCTCGCGCGTCTTCGACCCCTTCTTCACGACGAAGGGCAAGGCGGGCATGGGGCTCGGGCTGGCCGTCTCGTACGGCATCATCCGCCGCCACGAGGGCGGCATCGAGGCCGAGTCCGAACTCGGCAAGGGCACGACCTTCCGCATCAAGCTGCCCGCGGCCGCTACGTCTGCGAAGCAGGAGCCCGCGGCCGAAGCGCCGGCCATCGCGCTCGTCCCGCAACGGCCGGACGCGACGCGCATCCTCGTCGTGGACGACGAGGAGAACGTGCGCGAGCTGCTCGCGGACATCCTCGCGAGCGAGGGTTACCACGTCGAGCTGGCTGCGAGCGGGCGCGAGGCTCTGGACAAGTTCGGCGACGGCGCGGCCTTCGACGCGCTCTTCACAGACCTCGGGATGCAGGGCATGAGCGGCTGGGAGCTGGCGCACGCCGTCCGTGAGTTGGACGGGAAGATTCCCGTCGCGGTCATCACCGGCTGGGGCGAGGCCGTCGGTTCGAGCGAGCGCCTCGCCGCGCAGGTCGATTGGGTCATCGCCAAGCCCTTCGACACAGCCCAAATCCTCGCCATCGCCCGCGAGATCGCACGCCGCGGTGAAGCCGGTCGCCAGGGCATCGTCGCCGCCTAGAAAAAGGCAAAAGTAAAAAGGCAAAAGTGAAGACGAAGGGCACGCCGCCTGTCTTCACTTTTGCCTTTTGCCTTAACTACAGGCCGTCGCCGTTTGAGTTCGGGCGTGTGCCGTTGGTGTCGAGGCCGTGGCGCTTGATCATGCGTTGGAGGGTGGTGCGGTCGATGCCGAGGAGGCGCGCGGCGGCCTGCTTGTTGCCGCCCGTGTGTGCGAGCACGCGCGCGATGTGGCGGCCCTCAAGCTCGGAGAGCGAGACGAGCGGCTCTTCAACCGGCGCGGGCGCCGGGTCTTGCGCCGCCTCTTCGCGCGCGGGCACGTCGAGAGCGTGCTGTTGTCTCTCGTGCGCGGCGGCCGCTTCGCGCACGCGCTCGGGCAAATCCTCGGGGCGGACGAGCCGTTCGCAGAGGGCGACGGCGCGGATGATGGCGTTCTCAAGCTCGCGGATGTTGCCCGGCCAGTCGTAGCTGACGAGCGCGCGCACGGCGTCGCGCGAGAAGCTGACGAGCTCGCCCGGCGGGCAGGCGCGCTCGGCGAAGTGGCGCGCCATCGGCATGATGTCCTCGCGCCGCTCGCGCAGCGGCGGCAGGTGGAGCGTCACCGCGTTCAGACGGTAGAACAA